>JBLRXE010000138.1:0-6383 GCA_047920895.1 Roseovarius sp. | reverse complement strand
CCATCATGGTCACGAACCGCCAGACCGCGAGCACGACGAAATATCCCGCCACCCACGGCAGGCTGAGCGCCTCGATGCTCAACCGCCACCAATCGGGCGCCCCCTGCCAGAGGATACGTTCGCCCTCGGGCGGGGTTTCGGGCAGGCCCCTTACGGGTTCAACGGCAAAATCGTCGTGGCTCATGGTCTTGGCTCCTTATCCCAGCAGTGGCTCTTGCCGTGCATCGCTGGCATAGAGGGTGCCACCGCCGTAATAGCCGCTGATCTTGTCCTCTTCGAGCAGGGTCACCTGCCGCGGTGAGGCATGTTGCGGCACGCCCCCGAAATGCTTGCCAAAGATCGAGCGGACATTGACGCGGTCCGACTTGATCCGGGCAAAGGTGACCGGCACCAGACGCTTGCCCTCGCCATGCGGCGCGGCCAGTTCGATTTCCAGATAGCGCACCAGTTGCTCGGGTTCGTCGATCCACATATCGCTGATCTTGCCTACGATTTCACCATCTCCGGCATAGACGGGCAGGCCCCGCGGATCACGCCCCGCGGCCACCACGAAATGTTCGGTCGCGGCCATCGGCACGATCTTGGGGTGGCCATGGCCATCCAGTTCCGGCACATCGCGGCGCGGGGCCCAGGAGGCGGGGCCAACCCCATCGGCCATTGGATCGCCGGTGGGCGCAAAAGGGAAACCATTGCCTGCGGCGGTCTTTTCCAGCGCCAGATCGGTGCGTTCGGGGTTTTGCCCCGACGGCACCGTCAATTCACCCCGGCCATGCGGCAGCTTGAACGTCTTGTCGTCAGGCAGAGGGAACAGCCCCTGATTGGCCGAGGGCCTGCCGTCGTCATCCTCGAGCGGATAGCCCTCGCGCATGTTTTCGCGCTGAATGTAGAAGATCAGCAGCGCAAAGAACCCGTAAAAGAGCCAGAGCGAGAGGCTTGCGAGATCAAAATTTCCAAAGAACGGCTCGGTCATGTCAGACTCCTTTCGAGCGATCGCAGGTCATGTGGGGAAATCGGCCAGCCCGATGCGGCCGCCCCCGGATTGGGTTGTGCTGCCGGGTTGTTTGAACCGCACCAGCGGGCCAAGGACGGCAAGGGTAATGAACAAAAGGGCAATTTCCCCGTGATAGACGACGGAATAGCCGGTCGCCGCCGTGCTGAGCGCCTCGCCCATCTGCCCTGAGAGGGCGAGATGATTGACCACGTCGCGCACGCCGCCGCCAATCGCGATCGAGAGCCCCGCCGCCGTGGCCTGCGCCGCGCCCCAGGCGCCAATCGCCAGACCATGCCCGGTCATGCCGCTGGCAGCGAGCGCCATGGCGGCGGTCAGGGTCGAGACGGCAAAGAGGCCCGCGCCCAGCCCGATGAGACCCGCGCCAACAAAGAACAGCGCCGGGGCCTGCATCGGCGCGGCAAAGATCACCGTGGAAAAGGCCGCGATCCCGATCAATAGGCCGGTGCCCGCCATCCGGTAGGCATTGGCCCCCCGCAAGAGCGCGCGCCCTGCAAGGCCAAAGCCGATCAGCGCGCCAATCGCCCAGACCGAGGTCAGCATTGTGGTCGCCGAGACCGACAGCCCGAGCACCTCGCCGCCATAGGGCTCCAGCAGCACGTCCTGCATATTGAAGGCCATGGTGCCAAGAAAGACGACCGCCAGAAGCCGCCCCGCCGTGCCCCCGGCCATGAGATCGGCCCAGGCGGCGCGGAACTCGGGGCGCGGGGCCTCGCGTTCGGCGCGGCTCATGGGGTTGAGTTTTTCCTGTTTCCAGAGCGCGATCAGGTTGAGGATGATCCCGAGCGCGGCCGCCCCCTGCACCACGCGCACCAGCGTGAAAGGTGCGAAATCCCGCAAGAGCCAGCCAATCACGATGGCCGAAATCGCCATGCCCAAGAGGAACATGACGTAAAGCAGCGCCACGACACGCGGGCGCGTCTCATCCGTGGCGCGGTCACTCGCGAGCGCCAGACCGGCGGTCTGTGTCATGTGCAGACCAAGGCCGGTCATCAGAAACGCCAGCGCCGCCAGCACCTCGCCCGCCCATGTCGGTCCCACCTCCTGTTGGCCCGAAAGCACCAAGAGCGCGAAGGGCATGACCGCAAGGCCGCCCATCTGCCAGAGCGAGCCGAACCAGAGATAGGGGATACGCTTCCATCCCAAGGCCGAGCGATGCGTGTCCGAGCGAAAGCCCATCAGCGCCCGGAAGGGCGCGATCAGCACCGGCAGCGCGATCATCGCCGCAACCACAAGGGCCGGGACCGAAAGCTCGACGATCATCACGCGGTTGAGCGTGCCCAACAGGAGCACCGTCGCCATCCCCACCGACACCTGAAAGAGCGACAGGCGCAGAAGTTGCCCGAGCGGCAGACCCGCGCTTGCCGCATCGGCAAAGGGCAGCCAGCGCGTGGTCAGCGCCATCAGGGGGGAGGGGCGGCGCGTGCTCATCTGTGAACCTCCATCGCCTGCGAGATGTAAAAGCCGGATGTCACGCGGGCCAGCGGGCGCAGGGTGGCGGTGCTGCCTGCATGGCGCAGCGCCCGTTGCAGCCGTTTGGCGGAATGGGGCACCATGCTGGGCGAGCGGTCGGCGCGCGGGAAAAGCTTGCCCATGCGCCACATCGCCAGCAAGAGCGGCGTGCGCGGGGCCACGGTAAAGCCCACCGTGTCGGTGGTCCGTGCCGCCAGCGCATCAAGCGCGCGCGCAAGGTCTGCATCGGTGTAATAGATCAGGCTGTCCATCGCCATGACGTGATCGAACCGCCCAAGAGCGGGATCGAGCATGTCGCCTGCGTGAAAGCTGACCTGCGGGGCCAGCGCATCGGGCAAGCGCCGCCGCGCCACCTCGATGAGGGCGGGGGAGATATCCACCGCCATCACCTCGGCGCCGCGTGCCGCCAGTTCCGCCGTCATCTGCCCGGCACCACAGCCCGCGTCGAGCACGCGCAGCCCGCGCATGTCCCCAGGGAGCCGCGCCAGCATCTGCGCGCGCATCCGGTCGCGGCCCAAGCGGACCGTCTGGCGGATTTTCGACACCGGCGCATCGCTCGTCAGCCGCTCCCAGACCTGGGTCGCGGTGCGGTCGAAATAGGTCTCGACCCGGTCGCGCGTCTGCGCCCAGTCATCTTGCGGTGCCCCAAGGGCCGGAGGCGCGCTGAAGTCCCGCATCAATCGAATCCCAGCAATTCAAAGATGTCGCGGTCTTCCATAGGCGCAGGCGCCAGCGGATCGGTGCCGTTCCACAGATGCCGTGCCAGCCCGGTGTAGATGTCGCGCACCATCTGCACCTCGTCATCCAGCTCCATCTCGAACAGGGTCTTTTTCTTGAGACGCGAGCGGCGGATGGCGTCGATGTCGGGCATATGGGCGATGCGGTTGAACCCCACGACATCGCAATAGCGGTCCACCTCGTCGGTGTCCTTGGACCGATTGGCGATACACCCTGCCAGCCGCACCTTGTAATTGGCGGATTTGGCCTGAACGGCGGCAATGATCCGGTTCATCGCATAGATGCTGTCGAAATCATTGGCGGTGACGATCAGTGCGCGGTCGGCGTGCTGCAAGGGGGCAGCAAAGCCACCGCAGACCACATCGCCCAGCACGTCAAAGATCACCACATCGGCATCATCGAGCATGTGATGTTGCTTGAGAAGTTTGACCGTCTGGCCCACCACATAGCCGCCACAACCAGTGCCGGCAGGGGGGCCACCCGCCTCGACGCATTTCACGCCGCCCCAGCCCACGGTCACGAAATCCTCGGGGCGTAATTCCTCGGCGTGGAAATCCACGCTCTTGAGAATGTCGATCACCGTGGGTTGCAACTGGCCTGTCAGGGTAAAGGTGCTGTCATGCTTGGGATCACAGCCGATCTGCAACACTCGTTTGCCCATGGCGGCAAAGGCCGCGGAGAGATTGGACGAGGTGGTCGATTTGCCGATCCCGCCCTTGCCATAGACCGAGAACACCTTGGCGCCTTCGATTTTCATATCGGCGTCCTGATGCACTTGCACCGATCCCTCGCCGTCCTGTCCCCTCAAGCTGGGAATGTCGTCGCGCGGGCTCATATGGTCCTCCAATCGGCTTGCGCCGTGATTTTGCGTTTCATCGTTCCCGAAATACTCCGGGGGTGTGGGGGCTGGCCCCCACTCCGGCACGGGTCACACTCGCTATGCGTTGTCATTCTGCCGCCACCCCTTCCATCCGATCCTCCATCGCCGCCGCTGCGGATTGCAGCGCAGCGAGGGTCGCGGCATCGGTCTGCCAATAGGCGCGGTCATGCGCCTCAAGCAGGCGGTTCGCCATGCGCGACGAGGCCACCGGGTTGAGATCGCTCAACCGTTTGCGCATCACCTCGTCGAGCACGAAGGTTTCGGAAATGCGCTGATAGATCCACGGCTCCACCTGCCCGGTGGTGGCCGACCAGCCCATCGTATTGGTCACATGCGCCTCGATCTGGCGCACGCCTTCGGCCCCGTGGCGCAAGAGGCCTTCGTGGAATTTCGGATTGAGCGAGCGGGCGCGGGTTTCAAGCGCCACCTGATCGGCCAATGTGCGCACGGTGCCGGTGCCGCGCGTGGTGTCGGAGATGTAGATCGCCGCTTCCTTGCCGCCGCGCGCCCGTCGCACGGCGCGGGAAATCCCGCCCAGCGTGTCGAAGTAGTGGTCCACCGTCGTGACACCCAGTTCGACCGACTCGAGGTTCTGATAGGCCACTTCGACCCGTTCCAGCGCCGCCTGCAACAGCGCGCCTTGGGCCGTCGCCTTGCCGTTGACGCCGTAGGCAAAGCCTTTGCGCGCCTGATAGGCATCGGCCAACTCGTCCTCGTCGTCAAAGGCAGAGCTGTCGACCAGTTGATTGACATTCGAGCCATAGGCGCCCTCGGCATTCGAGAACACCCGCAGCGCCGCGGTTTCCAGATCGCAGCCGGTCTTGGCCATCTGCGCGCGGACATGGGCGCGAATGTAGTTCATCTCGTCAGGTTCATCGGCCTGTGCGGCCACCAGTGCCGCCTCGGCCAGCATCCGCACCTGCAAGGGCAGCAGATCGCGGAAAATGCCCGAGAGCGTCATCATCACGTCAATGCGCGGGCGGCCCAGCACCTCGAGCGGGATCAGGTCCGCGCCGGAGAGGCGGCCAAAGGAGTCGAACCGCGGCTTGGCCCCCATCAGCGCCAGCGCCTGCGCCATGGGCGCGCCGTCGGATTTGATATTGTCCGATCCCCAGAGCACGAGGGCGATCGAGCGCGGCAGGCTCTTGTGTGTCTCCAAGAGGCGCTCGGCCTGACGCGCACCATCGCGGCAGGCGAATTCGGTGGGCATGCGGAACGGGTCAAAGGCATGGATATTGCGCCCGGTGGGCAGGATATCGGCCGAACGGATCAGGTCGCCGCCGGGCACGGGCGGGGTAAAGTGCCCACCCAGCGCGTGCAAAAGCGCCGCAATCTCGGTTTCCTGTTGCAAGAGGGCATCCACCCGCGTGCGTGTCTCGGCATCGGTGCCGTCCATGATCGCGAGATAGCCGGCGCGGGCCTCGGCGCTCATCGGGCGACCCAGCACATGCAGACCTTCGGGGATCAGCGCGTCTTCGGTTTCAAGGAGTTTGAGCCAGAGCGTATCAGGCGCGCGCCCGCCCAGATCGACCGTCACCGCCTGTTCGGCGATGAGGGCGCGCAATTCCTCGCGTTCGGGCGCATCGCCCGCCATCTCGCGCCAGCGCTTGAGGCTGTCCTTGAGTTCCGCCAGACCCTTGTAGAGGCCCGAGGCCGCCAGCGGCGGGGTCAGATGCGTGACCGTCACAGCGCCGGTGCGCCGTTTGGCAAGGCTCGCCTCGGAGGGGTTGTTGGAGGGGTAGAGATAGACATTGGGCAGATCACCGATCAGGCGATCCGGCCAGCAGGCAGCGCCCGGTCCGGCCTGCTTGCCCGGCATGAATTCCAGTGCGCCATGCATCCCGAAATGCAGGAGAACATCAGCTTGAAAGCGGTTCTTGAGCCAGAGGTAGAATTGCGCGAAAGCATGGGTCGGGGCAAACCCGCGCTCGAACAGAAGGCGCATCGGGTCGCCCTCATAGCCAAAGGCCGGTTGCAGCCCGACAAAGACATTGCCGAACGCGGCCCCAAGGATAAAGATCCCGCGCCCGTCCGATTGCGCCTTGCCGGGGGCAGCGCCCCATTGTGTCTCGATCTCGCGCAGCCAGGGGGTGCCTGCCACGATGTCATCGGCGCTGACATGGGCGGCGATATTCGCCTCTTGACCGTATTGGCGGGCGTTGCCCTCCAGGACCGCGCGGCGCAGATCCTCGACCGTTTCGGGCGGGGTCAGGTCATAGCCGCGCGCGGCCATGGCGTGCAGCATGTTGTGCAGCGATTGGAAGACGTCGAGATAGGCCGCCG
>JBLRXE010000137.1:0-6449 GCA_047920895.1 Roseovarius sp. | reverse complement strand
CGAAGAAGGGGATGGCCAGCAGCGTGAAGTGCCCGACGAAGGCGTTGAGCAGCGTGCCCGCGATGGAGGCGAGCGAGGTGTCGGAATAGATCAGCATGAAGAGGGTTGAGCTGAGCCCCAGCGAAACGGCGATCGGCACGCCGATCAGCATCAGGCCGATCACCATGGAAAAGAGCAGGACGACATCCATCAGTTATTTCCCCCTTGGGCATTGCGGGCCTCGGCGGCGCGCAATTGCTCGATTTCGTCCTCGACCTCGTGGCTGGCGATCAGGCGGTCGATCTTGCCCTTCCAGACGGCGATGGCGACCTGGGTAAAGCGCAGCACAAGGAGAAAGGCCGAGAGCGGCAGCACGAAATAGGGCACCGCCTTGGGCAGTTTCTCGTATGGATCGCCTTCGTTGATCAGGGTTTCGAGAAAGCGGAACACGGCCAGCATCGGCACGTCCTGCACCTCGTAAAAGCTCTGGGAGCGGGCGGCGGTGTTGAAGCCGGTCGGAAACCAGCGCCCGGAGGTGGGCGGCAGGTCGGCGAATACGGCCCAGTAGTCATAGCAGCCCTTGAGCAGCAGCAGCGAGAACAGCAGGCAGGCCGCGACAGCCAGCAGCGCGACGAAGCGCCGTGCGGGGACCGGGAGCAGGTTGATCACCGCATCGACGCCCAGATGCGCGTGTTTCTTGACCGCGTAGGACGCGCCCAGAAGAACCAGCCAGCCGAACATGAACACGGTCAGTTCGAGCGCCCAGAGGATATTCGTGTTGAACACATATCGTGCGATGACATTGGCGAAGGTCAGCAATGTCATCAGTCCCAAGAGAGCGGCGATCACCGTCTCCTCGATATGGTCGATTAGCCCAGTCTTGTGCTGCATCGTCCCATTCCCAAATTTTGTGATTGTGTCGGGGCTGCACGTCGGGCGGGTCATTGCGAACCCGCCCGATGCACCCAGTGGCCCGCCCGCCATGCGGAGAGGGCCACACCGTCAGAGCCGGATCAGGAGCTGGTGTTGGACGCCACGGCGGCGTCGATGTTTTCCTGGCCCACGTCTTCCTTGAACTTGTCCCAGACCGGGTTCATGGCTTCGACCCATTTGGCGCGCTGTTCGGCCGTCAGTTGCCGCACCACGCCGCCGGCGTCGATGATGGCCTGCTTGGCCTCTTCGTTGACGCGGCTCGACTCGGCGTTGCGCACTTCGGTCACTTCCTTGACGATGGTCAGGAACTGCGCGCGCACATCGGCCTCAAGGCTATCGAGAAAATCAACGCCGGCCACGACGAGATAGTCGATGATGCCGTGGTTGGTTTCGGTGGTGCCGTCCTGCACCTCGAAGAACTTTTGCCCGTAGATGTTGGACCAGGTGTTTTCCTGACCGTCAACAACGCCCTGTTGCAGCGCGCCGTAGACCTCGGAAAAGGCCATTTTCTGCGGGCTGCCGCCGATGGCGTCCATTTGGGCCACGAGCACATCCGAGGATTGCACGCGGAACTTGAGGCCCTTGGCATCGGTGGGTTCGAGCAGCGGCCTGTTGGCCGACATCTGCTTCATGCCGTTGTGCCAGTAGGCCAGACCCTGAAGGCCACGGCGCTGCATCGAATCGAGCATGGCCTGGCCGGTTTCGGAGCCTTGAAAGCGGTCGACTGCGGCGACATCAGTAAAGAGGAAGGGCAGGTCGAACAGGCGGAACTGCTTGGTGAATTTCTCGAATTTCGAGAGCGAGGGCGCGGCCAGTTGGACATCACCCTGAAGCATCGCCTCGAGCACCTTGTCATCGTCATAGAGGGTCGAGTTGGGGAACACCTCCATGCACATCGTGCCGTTCATTTCCTCGTTGATGCGGCTCTGCAGCAAGGAGGCGGCGATGCCTTTGGGGTGTTTGTCGGTGTTGGTGACGTGGCTGAACTTGACGACGATTTCGCCGGGGTCACAGGCCGCCATGGCGCCGCCTGCGCCTGCGGTCAGAGCCAGTGCCGATGCGGCAACGGTCAGGAATTTCATGTGGGTCTCCTCCCAAGTCATACTGTTTTGGACTGCGCCCGGACCGGGCACGGTGCCGCTAGGGTGGGTGAAAGCGGAGATCCGCTCAAGACTTTGTGCAATCCTTGGGCATATTGCCTCTTTTGTAACGGTTTTACAGAGGGTTGCACGGCAAAATAGGGGTGCCGGGTTTGCGCCTGCTGCATGGCTTGTGCGAAATACCGCACGGGAGGCCGGGGGCCTGTGCGGTATTTCGCACAGTTTGTCAGGGGATCAGCGGCGGTAATCCTCGGGGCGAATCCCGTAGCGTGTCAGCTTGTCGTAGAAGGTCTTGCGCGGCAGTTTGAGCGCGTGCGCCGCCTGTGCGGCGCGCCCGTTCTGACGCCCAAGCGCCGCGATCAGGAGCGAGCGTTCGACCCGTGCCATCTGTTCGGCCAGCCCCAGTTCGGCGGCCTCCGCGGCGCTGTCGGGCATGCCCAGCACAAAGCGCATGGCTGCCGACATCAGCGAGCGGGCATTGCCCGGCCAATCCTGCGCCATCAGTGCCGCGAGGTGGTCGGGGCCGATCTCCGGCGCAGGCAACCCGGCCTGTTCAGCGGCCTGCGCGACATAGTGGCGAAAGAGCACGGGAATATCCTCGGGGCGTTCCGAGAGGGCGGGGATGCGTACGCGCATGACCTCGAGCCGGTAGTAGAGATCGGCGTTGAAGCGGCCTGCGCGCGCGGACTGTTCGAGATCGGCGGTGCTTCCGGCGATGAGCCGGGTTTCCGCGCCGGATTCCATCCGGTCCAGGAGGGTGTATTGGCTGTCCACCGGCAGGGCCGGGATTTCGTCAAGAAAGAGCGTGCCGCCGCGGGCCGCGTGCAGCGCCGCGTCGAGCGCGGGGGGGTCGAGCCGGGCGGCGGCGCGTTTGACAAAGGGCCCGCCGGCGCGGGGCGACATGAGGTGGATGACCTCGGCCACCTTGGAGACGCCGGCACCGAGCGGGCCGATCACCAGCGTTTCGGTGCCCGCGCGGGCCGCCTGGCGCACGGTCTGGCGCATGTCCTCGGCCACGCGGGAGGTACCAAAGAGCATCCGCGCCGCCGGATCGCCGGTTTCAAGCTGGGCCTTGAGGCGGCGGTTTTCGAGCACCAGCGCGCGGTTTTTCAGCGCGCGGTCGAGCACCGGGATCAGGGCATCCGGCGCGCAGGGCTTTTCGAGAAAATCGAAGGCACCCTGACCCATCGCCTTGACCGCCATGGGAATATCGCCTTCGCCGGTCAAGAGGATCACGGGCAATTCCTCGTCAAGCGCGCGGGTGTGGGCCAGAAGGTGAAAGCCGTCGCGCCCCGGCATGCGGATGTCCGACAGGATCACGCCTGCGAAATCGCGGTTGATGTGGTCCTTGGCTTCGATGAAGGAGCCGGTGGCGCGCACGGTGTAATCGGCCAGCTCAAGCGTCTGGCTGAGCGCCTCGCGCACGGGTCTGTCGTCATCGACCACGAGGACATTGCGGATCATGCGGCGCCTTTCTCTTGGGTGTCGGGCTCTGGCCACGGTTCCAGCACCACGGTGAATTCTGCGCCGGTGCCGGTATTGCGGCCGGTGATCTTGCCGCCAAAGCTCTGAACCAGACCGTAAGAGATCGAGAGACCCAGGCCCATGCCTTCGCCGTCGCCCACGAGTTTGGTGGAATAGAAGGGATCAAAGATCTTTTCGGGTTCTTCGATGCCGGGGCCGCTATCGCGCAGGCAGACCGTCACCGGCGTGCCGGGGGTGAGCGTGAGGGAGAGCCGTTTGTCGGGGCTTTTGGCCATGGCGTCGGCGGCGTTGGTGACGAGATTGACCATGACCTGACCCAGCCGCACCTCGCCGCCGCGCACCCAGACCGGGGTGGCGGGCGGCTGCCAGTCGAGGATGATGGCGTCGGCGCTGAGGCGCGCGCCGGTCATCTCGAGGGCCGTGTCGATCACGCGGCCCATATCGACGCGGCCCATGGGTTCGTTTTCATTGCGCACGAAGGCGCGCAGGTTGCGGATGATGCGGCTCATGCGGTGGGCCATTTCGTCGATGCGGTTCAGGTTCTCGGCGGCGCGCTCCGGCTCGCCGCGGTGCAGGAAGGCGCCGCCGTTGGCGGCGAACTGGCGGATCGCCATCAGCGGCTGATTGAGTTCGTGGCTGATGCCCGCGCTCATCTTGCCAAGGGCGCTGAGCTTGCCCGCCTGCACCAGTTCGGCCTGGGCGCGTTTCAGCGCCGCCTCGGCCTCTTGGCGTTCGTGGATTTCGTGCCGCAGTGCCAGGTTGGTGCGGGTGAGGGTGGCGGTGCGGTCGGCGACGCGGGTCTCAAGCAGGGCATTGGCGCGCGCCAGCGTGCGGCGGCGTTCCTGCGCGAGGTAGAGCAGCGTGCCGAAGAACAGAAGCACGCCCGCCACCGCCCCCGCCTGAAGCGCTGCGATGCGGCGGGCGGGGGCCACGTTGACCAGCGCCGCCCCGGTCATGCCGATGCGCGGCAGGCTCTGGCTGATTTGCAGCGCGCGGCGGGGCAGGTAGGGGCCAAGGTCGATCTGCCAGATTTCATGCCCGGCGGTGCGGTGGCGGTCAAAGGGAATGGGCGCGCGCCCCGGCGGAATGAGCACCGTGTCCTGCGGCACCTTGCGCCAGCCCAGAAGCTCTGAGCGGTTGGAGAGAAAGACGCGACCCCGGTCATCCATCAGAAACACTGCCGTTTGCAGCCCGCGCCAGCCGAATTCCACCGCTTCGGCATCGGCGATGGCGATGAGCGCGCCGCGCACCTTGCCATCGGGGCCAAAGGAGGGTGCGGCGAAGTGAAAGCGACGTTCTGTGCCGTCAGGGCGCATGCTGTGGCCGGTGCCGAGTGCGCCGTCCATGGCGCGGCGGAAGGGGGCGGAGGTGGCCTGCCCCTCGGGCAGGCGCGCGCCGGTGCCTGCGAGCAGGTTGCCGCCCCGATCGACGTAATAGAGCGCGGCAGCGCCGGTGCGATCGGCGGCGGCGATGAGCAGGCGGCGGGCGGCGGAATCCTGATGCCGTGTGTCGGGGCGGTTGAGGGCGGTCAGCGTGGGGTGATCGGCCAGCGCCACGGCCTGATCGCGGTAGCGTTGCAGGTCCGACACCAGCCCGCCCAGCACCAGCGCCATATCGGCGCCGCCGCGTCGCGCCAGATCCGACAGTGCCGCACGGTAGCCGTAATGCCAGAGCGCGCCGGTGAGCAGCCCCACCGCCAACAGGAAGGGCGCGATGATCAGCAGAAGAGAGGACCGGGGCAACATGGCGTCAATCTATCAGCGCCCGTGCGCTCTTGGCCAGTGCAAAGCCCCGGCTCAGGCGCGGCCTGCGTCCGAGGAGAGCATCAGTGACGAGATGCCGAGCCGGGTCAGCGCTGCCTCCCATTTGGCGGGGTTGGGCGTGTCGAACACCAGTTCCACATCGGCGTCACAGGTGAGCCAGCCGTTTTGCGCCAGTTCGGATTCGAGCTGTCCCGGCCCCCATCCGGCATAGCCAAGCGCCAGCAGCGCGCGTTCGGGGCCGGTGCCGCGCGCCAGATCCTCGAGTATGTCGAGCGTGGCGGTCATGGCGAAATCGGCGTTGACGCAGAGCGAGGCGAGGGCCGATTGATAGTCCCGGTCATGCAGCACGAATCCGCGCCCGTGTTCGACCGGGCCGCCGAAGTGCACGGGAAGGTTGCGGGTCTGCCCGGTGGGGGCGATCGAGAGTTGTTCAAGCAGGTCGCGCAGCCGAAGATCGCTGGTCGGTTTGTTGATAATCAGCCCCATCGCGCCGTCGGGCGAATGGGCACAGAGCAGCACGACCGAATGGGCAAAGCGCGGATCGCCCATGCCGGGCATGGCAATGAGCAATTTGCCCGTCAGATCCATGTCTTGGGTGATCTCGGTCACGGGTGGTCCCTGTGCTGTTCTGCACTGAAAATGGGGCGGGCGGGCCGGGGGTGCAAGCCATCTCTTGACCAATTGGCAAGAATTCTCGCCGGATTGTGAGTTGGCAATCGGCGCGAAATGGCCCATGTCAGCGCCATGACATCAAATTTGCGTATCCTTGTTCTGGCGGCTCTTTCGGTTCTTGTGCCCGTTTCGGGCGCGCGGGCGCAGGAGGATGTGGTCGCGGTCAGCATCCTCAATGGCTGGCAGATGGCCGATGGCAGCCATATGGCGGCGTTGAAATTCGAGCTGGCCGAGGGGTGGAAAACCTATTGGCGCGCGCCCGGCGAGGCGGGGATTCCGCCGCAGTTCGATTGGCGCGGGTCGGGCAATCTGGCGCAGGCGGCGCCCGAATGGCCAACGCCCAAACAGACCGTGACCAATGGCATGCGCACCATCGGCTATGAGCATGTTCTGGTGCTGCCGCTGCGGGTGACGCCGGAGCGCGCAGGTCAGCCGGTCACGCTGAGCGTGGATATGGAAATCGGGGTGTGCAGCGATATTTGCGTGCCGGTGTCATTGACCGTGACACAGGCGCTGG
>JBLRXE010000136.1:0-6461 GCA_047920895.1 Roseovarius sp. | reverse complement strand
GGGCCGCGCGACTACTGGTTTCCCGAGGTGCGCAGCCTTGGCGGTGCGGCGCTGATGCTGACCATCGTGCTTTACCCTTATGTCTACCTGCTTGCGCGGGCCTCGTTCCGGCAGCAATCGGCCAATGCCTTTCTGGTGGCGCGCACGCTGGGGCGTTCACCGATGCAGGCGTTCTGGCGCGTGGCCTTGCCCATGGCGCGCCCGGCGATTGTGGGCGGCGCGCTCTTGGCGATCATGGAGACCATCGCCGATTTCGGTACGGTGGCGTTTTTCAACGTCCAGACCTTTGCCACCGGCATCTATCAGGCGTGGTTCAGCCTCGGCGACCGGGCGGCGGCGGCGCAATTGGCGCTCTGCCTGCTCAGTTTCGCGCTGCTTCTGGCGGGGCTGGAACGCGCCAGCCGGGGGCGGTCGCGCACCGCCGGGCGCGGCGCGCGGTTCGAGACAATGGAGCGCCCCGCGTTGCGCGGGGCGGCAGCCTGGGGCGCCTTTGCCCTCTGTTTCCTGCCGGTGCTTCTGGGATTCATCATCCCCGTCGTCATGCTGGGCGAAATGGCCATTGGCTCGGGGCAGAATATCCTGTCGGCGCGCTATCTGGGCTTCATGTCCAATTCGGTGCTCTTGGCCAGCGTGGCGGCGGTGCTGACGGTGGCGGGGGCGATCCTCGTGGGGTTTCGGGCGCGCACCCGTCCGGGGCGCAGCGCGCGCTGGCTGGTGATGGGGGCGGGGTTGGGCTATGCGGTGCCCGGTGGCGTGATCGCGGTCGGGCTCATGGTGCCGATGGCTGCCTTTGACAATGCCGTTGACGCCTTCATGCGCGAGACATTCGGCATCCGCACCGGGCTTTTGATCACCGGGTCCATATGGCTGATGATCATGGCCTATGTGGTGCGCTTCATGGCGGCGGCCCTCAATGCCTATGACAGCGGCATGGCGACGGTGCCGGGACATCTCGATGCGATCGGCCGCTCGCTGGGTCAGCCGGGGCCCAAGCTGCTGATGCGGGTGCATTTGCCGGTGGCGCGCACCTCGGTGCTGACGGCGCTGCTGATCGTCTTTGTCGATGTGATGAAGGAATTGCCCGCCACGCTGATCCTGCATCCCTTTGGTTTTCAGACGCTGGCGGTGCAGGCGCATCGCCTCGCCGCTGATGAACGCCTGTCAGAGGCGGCAGTGCCGTCGCTGGTGCTGGTGGGCTTTGGCCTCATCCCGGTGCTGATTCTCTGCCGCACGCTGGGGCACGAGAGCATGGGGCAGCGGGCGGCAAAACTGGGCACCGCGATTTCGGCAGGGTGACGGAATTTTTAAAAATTCCGGTCAGGAAAGTTTTAAACTTTCCTGAAACCAACGCTGTGCGGCATTACTCCCCCGGTCGCCGCAGGCTGAAGGTCTCGCGGATCACCGAATAATCCTGATACCCAAGCCGGGTCAGCGGCGCAGAGCGGGTCACGTCAAACCGGCCCTCGACCATGCAGTCATCGCGCATATGCACGCCGATCACCTCGCCAAAGACCACAAAATTCGCCGCACCCGGCAATTGCACGATCTGCGTCAGCTTGCATTCCAGACTGGCCGGAGAGGCGGCGACACGGGCACAGGCGATGGTTTCGCATTGGGCCTTTTCCAGCCCGGCATCGACAAATTCATCCACCTCACGCCCCCATGCGCCAGAGGTCTGGTTCATCGCGTCCTGTAACGCCGCGCTCACGATATTGACGCAAAAGACGCCCGTGTCGCGGATATTGGCGACACTGTCCTTGGTGTCGCCGCGATCCGGCTTGGTGCTGGTCGAGGCAAACATCACTTGCGGCGGCACATAGGCCACGGCATTGAAAAACGAATAGGGGGCCAGATTGTCCTGCCCGTCCGCCCCACGGCTCGAGATCCAGCCAATCGGGCGGGGTGTCACGATGGCGTTGAACGGGTTGTGGGGCAGGCCATGGCCCTCTTCGGGTCGGTAAAACATCCGCCTCTCCTTGGTCATCGGGTTTGTGCCCGTCGTAACGTCGTGCTACGCGCATGGCCAGTCGATTTTTGGCAAGGGCAACGCGCGGCATGTTCACCCTCGAGACGGAGAAACCCGTTGATTACTGGGAGGTTGAGGCCCTCTATGACCTGTGTTTCGCGCCGGGGCGCGAGGCGCTGTCGTCCTACCGGCTGCGTGACGATGTGCCCCCCGTGCGCGATCTGTGCCTTGTTGTGCGCGATGGCGAGGGAATATTGGCGGGCGCGATCCGCTATTGGCCCGTTCGGATTGGGGCGGCGCGCGCGCTCTTGCTGGGGCCGGTCGCCGTTCATCCCACGCATCAGGGCGAGGGGCTGGGCGGGTTGCTCATTCGCGACAGTCTGGAGCGCGCGGCGGCGCTGGGCTGGGAACGGGTGATCCTCGTGGGCGATGCACCCTATTACAGCCGCTTTGGGTTTGCCAAGCTGGGAGCGGTGGGCATGCCCCCGCCCACCAACCCCGAGCGCGTTCTGGGGCTGGAACTGCGCCACGGCGCGTGGGAGGATGTGGCCGGTAAAGTGGCGCGCGACGCTTGAATTTCGCGGTCGCTGTGGCCAGTTCAGCCGGGGCAACTAGGATGAGGCGCGCGAATGGAGCTTTTGGGCCGACCGATTGACGAGGCCGAGACCGAGCGGCGCTTGCGCGCGCTGGTGGCGCGCAACGCGCAGGCGGGCAATGGCGTGATCGACCTGCTCAACCTCGTGGGCGGCCGCGCCGAGGGGCTGCTCGACCGCCTGCCGCCAGCCTTGCGCGCGCGGCTCAACGAGACCACCGAAGAGGCGCTGCGCCGTGCCGCCGAAATGGCGCATCGCTCGCGCGGGGTGGTGGGTGATCAACCCGGATGGATGGCCCGCGCGCTGACCACCTCGATGGGGGCCATGGGCGGCATGGGCGGCCTGCCCACGGCGCTGGCCGAGTTGCCGATCACGGTGACGGTGCTGTTACGCGCCATTCAGGATGTGGCGGCGGAGCACGGGTTTGACCCGTCCGAGCCCGCCGTGCGGTTCGATTCGGTGCAGGTGTTCGGCGCGGCAGGGCCGCTTGAGCGAGACGATGGCGCCAATCTGGGCTTTCTGGGCAGCCGGATGACGGTCACAGGCCCCGCGCTCAACGCGCTGATCGCGCGGGTGGCCCCGCGTCTGGCGGCGGTCTTGGGCCAAAAGCTCGCGGCGCAGACGGTGCCTATTCTGGGGGCCGCGGCGGGGGCGGCCACCAACTATGCCTACACCCGCTATTATCAGGATATGGCGCAGGTGCATTTCGGACTGCGGCGGCTGGCTATTGATGCAGGCCGCGACCATGCGGGGCTGATCAAAGAGTTTCGCGCAAGGGCTATTGACGCACAGTGGCGCGTGACCTGATCCAAGCCCTGCCGCGCGGACCCAAAGAAGGACAGTCGTGCCGATAATTTTCTTGATATTGTGAGCGCAACCTATAGGCTGAAAGCCATTGGATACTCTGGATTTCAGCTATGGCAACGACAGGGGAACACGGGGCCGCGATGCCGGGATGGTTCGCGGCACCGGGCGAGGGTGACACGCTGGCTTGGGTCTCGCTGGCGCTGGTGATTGGCGTTCTCTATGGGCTGGTCACGCTCTACGCGGCCTTTGACCGCTGGGCCGAGCGTCAATCGCATGGCACGCCGCTGGCCAAGACGATTCCTACAATGCTGACAATCGCCCTGCTCTACGAGATCTTTCCGCTTGGGCATTTCAACATTCTCTTGCCAATCAGTGCGATCCTGATTGCGCTCATGGCGGATTGGTCGCGGTTCAACCTGCGCGGCATCAGCCCAGACGAGCCCCACGCGGACACCTCCAAAACAGACGAGGGCGACCGTGCTTGAGCTTCTCCTGACGTCTTTCCCGGTCATCATCCGCTATTTCCAGCTCAAGCGCCGGGGCGAGGCGATGACCGTCTGGAACATGCGCACGGCGGTCCTGATCTGGGCGGTGCTGGCCTTTTTCCTCTTCCTCGTCATCTTCTATTTTCACCCCAAATCCTATTCGGGCATCGTGCCCTTCCGCACGATTTCCGTTGTGTCGCAGGCCAGCGGCCCGGTGACAGAGCTGAATGTGCGGAATGGTCAGCGGGTCGAGGTGGGCGATCTGCTGTTCCGGGTTGATGATCGGAGCCAACGGGCCGCTTTGGAACAGGCGGAGGCGGAATTCGGCAAGATCAAGGCCGCCGAGAGCAAGGCCGCCGAGACGCTCAAGGTGGCGCAGGCCTCCGTGGTCGAGGCTGCGGCTTCGCTTGAAAAGCTCAAGGTCGATCTGGAAAATGCGCAAACGCTGGTCACGCGCAATGTGGGCACGCGCGATGCGGTGCGCCAGTTGGAGTCGTCGGTTGCCATCGCGCAGGCTGGGGTTGCCGCGGCTGAGGCGCAGGTTGCGCTGGCCGAAACCGATATTTCCCAGACCTTGCCGGCGCAACGCCGGGCTGCCGAGGCGGCATTGCACAGCGCCGAGGCGGCACTCGCGCAGACCGAGGTGCATGCCTATTCGGGCGGAATCGTCACCCAGCTTGCGCTCAGCCTCGGCAGCCCCGCCTCAACTCTGATCCTCAGCCCCGCGATGGTGATCATCCCGGACCGCCCCGAGGGATGGCCGGTGCGCACAGTGGCGGGTTTCGCGCAGGCGGCGAACAACACGATCTATCCCGGCATGCCCGCCGAGATTGCCTGTGACAGCAACCTCAACCTGTCCTTCCGCAACGCGGTCTTGCCCGCGCGGGTGGTCTCTGTCCAGCCGGCCATTTCCACCGGACAAATCGTGCCGGGTGGCCGCCTGATGGACCCCGCCGAAATGCTGCGGCGCGGGTCGATCCTGGTGTATTTGGAGCTGGAACATCCCGCGCATGAAAAGATCATGCTCGATGGCAGCGGCTGCATGGTGCAGACCTATACCAGCAACCTGCCCGGCTTTGTCGGCCATGTCATCGCGGCCACAGGCGTGGTCAAGGCGGTCGGCCTGCGCATCAAGGTCTGGGGATCACTGGTGTCGGGCGTGGGCCTTGCCGGGGGCGGCGGCCACTGAGGCCTGATGAGGCCCGAGGGGCCCCTCACATCTGCTCGCGCAGATAATCCAGCACCGCCGGGCGCACGCTCTGCACGCCGCGCGCGCGTTCGGCATGGATCACCTCGCGCAACCCGCCTAGATCAATGCGCCGCAGCAGGCTCTTGACCGGGCCGATAGAGGCCGGGCGCATCGACAACGTGCGGAACCCGATGGCGGCCAGACAGGCGGCCTCAACGGGGCGGCCCGCATCCTCGCCACAAAAGCTAAGCGGCGTGCCCAGTGTGGCGCAGCGATAAACGATGCCTTCGAGGAAATTGAGAAAGCTGATGTTGAGCGTGTCATAGCGGCGGCGCACGCGCTCGTTCTCGCGGTCGGCGGCAAAGAAAAACTGCTTGAGGTCATTGCCGCCCACCGAGATGAAATCCACCTCGGCATAAAACGCATCCGGCGCAAAGGCCAGCGACGGCGTTTCCAGCATCGCGCCCACTTCGATCAGTTCGGGTGTCGGGTGGCCCAGAATACGCTCGCGCTCCAGCGCCTTGTCCATCTCGGCGCGGGCGGCGGTGAACTCGTCGCGCTGCGCGACAAAGGGGAACATGATCGTCAGAGGCCGCCCCTTGGCCGCGCGGATGAGCGCCTGAAGCTGCATCCGCATGACACCCGGCTTGTCCAGCCCCACCCGGATCGCGCGCCAGCCCATCGCCGGGTTGGGCTCGTCATTGGGCTTCATATAGGGCAGCACCTTGTCCGAGCCGATGTCGAGCGTGCGGAACACCACGCGCTGTTGGCCCGCGGCATCCATCACCCGTGCATAAAGCTCTGACAACTCGGCCCGCTTGGGCATGTGGTTGCGAATGAGAAACTGCAATTCGGTGCGAAAGAGACCCACCCCCTCGGCGCCGGAACTGACAAGGCTGGGCAGGTCCGCCATTAATCCGGCGTTCATCTTGAGCTTGATCCGCTGGCCACAGAGCGTTTCGGCGGGCTTGTCGCGGATCGAGGCATAGCGTTTCTGCGCCTCGGCCTGCATCGCCATCTTGTCGCGAAAGGCGGTCACGACCGTCTCGTCGGGGCGCAGGTGCACAATGCCCTGATCGCCATCGACAAGGATCAGATCGCCGTTCAGCGCCTCGGTGGTGAGGCGGCTGGCATGGACCACCAGCGGAATCGCCAGCGCCCGCGCGACAATTGCGGCATGAGAGCCGACCGAGCCCTCTTCCAGCACGATCCCCTTGAGGTTGCGGCCATAGTCCAGCAATTCCGCCGGGCCGATATTGCGGGCAATCAGGATCGGATCGGCGGGCATGTCGGCGCCGGTCTCAGTGCCCTGACCCGTCAGGATGCGCAGCAGGCGGTTCGAGAGGTCATCGAGATCGTGCAGACGCTCGCGCAGATAGGCATCCGTCACCTGGGTCATACGCGCTCGGGCGGCGGATTGT
>JBLRXE010000135.1:0-6478 GCA_047920895.1 Roseovarius sp. | reverse complement strand
CTATGACGCGCTGTCCCGACAGTTGGGCCGGGGGTGCGAAATCCCGGCGGTTGGGGGCGTGTTCCGGCCCGGTCTGGCGCTGGGCCTTGGGGGTGCGATATGACCCTGAAACTGGGGGTGCCGTCCAAGGGGCGGCTGATGGAGAAAACCTTTGACTGGTTCGCCAAGCACGGCATCACGCTGGGGCGCTCGGGATCCGAGCGCGAATATGCGGGATTTGTGCAGGGCATCGAGAATGTCGAACTGGTCTTGCTCTCCGCCGGGGAAATCCCGCGCGAACTGGCTGCAGGACGTATCCATCTGGGCGTGACGGGCACCGACCTGATCCGTGAAAAGCTAGGGCAGTGGCAAAATCAGGTGGCGGAACTGGCCGAACTGGGCTTTGGTCAGGCTGATCTGGTGCTGGCGGTGCCGCGCTGTTGGGTGGATGTGAGCCATCTTGACGATCTTGACGCCGCCGCCGCTGCATTCCGGCTCAAGCACGGGTTCCGCTTGCGCATCGCCACGAAATATCACCGCCTCGTGCGGGATTTCCTGCGCGAGAATGGCGTGGCGGATTATCAGCTGGTGGACAGTCAGGGTGCGACCGAGGGCACCGTCAAGAACGAGACCGCCGAGGCGATTGCCGATATCACCTCGACCGGCGACACGTTGCGGGCAAATCACCTCAAGGTGTTGGAGGACGGGCTGATCCTGAAATCCCAGGCGACGCTCTTCAAGTCGCGGGTGGCACCGATGGAGCCTGCGGACCGGCACACATTGAAATTGCTGAAGCAGAGGCTGGATCTGGAATGACAAATGGGGCGGCCCGTTGGGGCCACCCCATCTCTTGCGCATGATCAGGGATCAGAAGCGGAACGCTGCCCGCGCCTGAACCGTGGTGGCATCGACATCGACACCGGCGGTGCCGAAATTGTCGAACTTGTGATAGAGTACCTCGCCGCCGAGAGACAGGTTCTGGGTGATCATGTGCTCATAGCCCGCGCCGACAAAATAGCCATTGTCATCACCGAGGGTGTCGGTATCGGCCCAAGCATAACCGCCGGTGCCGTAGAGCAGACCATTGCCGATCTTGTAGCCGAGGCGCGACTTGATACGGAACACATCTTCCAAGGACGCACCCGCCCCCAGGTTGATATCGGCGAAGTCGTAATCAAGGCCGATACCAACCACCCAATTGTTGCCGTAGTCATAGTCATACCCGGCAATCAGACCGCCGATCAGGCCGTCGCCGTCAACGCCACCAATCTGCGTGTCAACATCGGCATAACCAAGCTGACCACCTGCGTAAAAGCCGGTCCAGTTGGGGCCAACGGGGGCAGGGGGTGCCACGGGCGCAGAAATCACTGGTTCGGGCGTCGGCTCTTGCACATTGCCGGCAAGGGCGGGGGCGGCCATCAGGGCGGTTGCAGTCAGCAGTGCTGTGGTTGTTTTCAGCATCTTGTTTCCTTTCAGTCTGTTTATGTCGGTCAGGTTCAGGGAGAGGGATCGAACCAAGGACACACGGTTAACACCGTCCCTTGTCATATTGGGTGGGCGTGCCGGCAGAACAAGCGCCGGGCCATATCATATGGATCACACGCCTGTGAGTAGCAGATAAATGCTTGAATTATGACAGTTTCGGCGGGTTTTCGCAGGTTTCCGTGTGAAATGCGCAACCCTGTAGCGAAAAATACTGCCGCCCTATTGAATCGCAGATGGCGAGCGCGCCGGAGGATGCGCCCGCCCTTTGACCGGGCCCCGCGCGCCTAAAAACGGAACGTGGCGCGGATCTGGACTGTGGTGGCCTCGATGTCGTTGCCGGTCGAATTGAAGTTGTCGAACTCGTGGTAGAGTACCTCTGCGCCGACGGAAAACTGGCTGGAAACGAGGTATTCGTAGCCACCGCCGATGAACCAGCCATCATCGCTGCCGGCGTTGTCGGTATCGGCATTGGCCCAACCGGCCGCGCCGTAGAGCAGGCCATTGCCGATCTTGGGTCCGCCGCGCAGTTTGACACGAAAGATCTCTTCAATCGAGGTGCCGGGACCCGCGTTGATATCGGCAAAGTCGTAATCGAGCGCGCCCCCCAATACCCAACGGCCAAAGTCATAGTCGTAGCCAAGGGTAAAGCCGCCGATGATATCCTCATCATTGCCCGACAGGTCGTTATCGACAACACCAAAACCCAACTGACCACCGACGTAAAAGCCGGTCCAATTGCCAGAGCCGCTGGATGCCAAGGACGACTGCGTTGAAAGCGTCGCGATGGGTGTATTGGCGGGCGCGTCAAAACGGAGCGCCGTTGGAGAGGATAACGCCAGCGGCTGAGGGTCGGCCAAAGCGGGCGCGGTAAGGCCCGCCGCCGCAGTGGTGAGGAGTGAGAGAAAAACACGCATGAGCCTGATCCTTTCGGAGATGTCCGATTTATAGGATCAGGATCAGCCTTCAGGCCTGCGCGCGCAATGAACGATGCCGTCGCGAGGGATCAATACAGGGTGACACGAGCGTGTGCAGATGCGTGTTAAAATCAGATAGCCCGAGGGTGTGCGGTTACAAGACGCCGATGTCTGCCAGTGCCGCCGAAAGCGCGGGGGGCAGCGTGTCATCCGTGGCGCGCGCCGTGCCAAGATCTGGCGGTGCATCCGATCCGGGCAAATAGCGCCAGCCCTGAAAGGGGCGTTTCTGTGCCGTTGCCGTGCGGATCAGCTCTGGCTGGAGCACAATGGCGCAACGCCGGATACCGTCGCCGCCTGTTACCTCGTCAAGCCGCAGGATCGGTTGACGGCATTGCACCATCCCCTGAATGACCCAAAAAATCGAACCGCCATCCAGCAATTCATCTTCGCGCTTGGGCCACATGCGGGTGACATGACGCGGCAGGCCGTCCGGCCCTTGGGCGCGGGGGTCTTTGTGCCAGCCCTCCAGATCCTCGACCGAGGTGGTGCCGACGCTCAGTTTGATCAGGTGCAGGGTCACGTCAAAGAATCTCCCATCCGGGCAGATAGGGTAGTGGAAATACGGGCAGCTTCAAGCTATTGTGGTTCTCTGCCTGCTAATGGAGACCGCCGTGACCCGATTTGCCGCCCCTATTTCCGAACAGATCTGGAATATGAAATATCGGTTCAGAAACGGAGATGGCGGAGATGCAAGCGTCGAAGATAGCTGGCGGAGGATTGCCCGTGCGTTGTCCGTGGTCGAAAAAGAGCCGCAGGTCTGGGAAGAGCGGTTCTATCACGCCCTTGAGGATTTTAAATTCCTGCCCGCTGGTCGCATCACCGCCGGGGCTGGCACAGCCCGCAAGGTTACGCTGTTCAACTGTTTCGTGATGGGCACCGTGCCTGATGATATGGGCGGCATATTTGACAATCTGCGCGAGGCGGCGCTGACCATGCAGCAGGGCGGCGGCATCGGCTATGATTTCAGCACGATCCGGCCCAAGGGGGCCGAGGTCAAGGGCGTATCGGCGGATGCAAGCGGGCCGCTCAGCTTTATGGACGTGTGGGACGCGATGTGCCGCACGATCATGTCGGCAGGCAGCCGCCGGGGCGCGATGATGGCCACCATGCGCTGTGATCATCCCGACATCGAGGCCTTTATCGCCGCGAAATCCGATCCGGCGCGGCTGCGGATGTTCAACCTGTCGGTGCTGATCACTGATGCCTTCATGGAGGCGGTCAAGGCCGATGGCCCTTGGGATCTGGTGTTCGGGGACCGCGTCTATCACACCGTGCAGGCGCGTGATCTCTGGAACCGGATCATGCAGGCGACCTATGATTATGCTGAACCGGGCGTGATCTTCATCGACCGCATCAACGCCGCCAACAATCTGAGCTATTGCGAAACGATCGCGGCGACCAACCCTTGCGGCGAGCAGCCCCTGCCTCCCTATGGCGCGTGCCTGTTGGGGTCGATCAATCTGGCGCGGCTTGTGGCAGAGCCGTTTGCCGAAGGTGCGTGCTTGGATGAGGCGGCGTTGCATGATCTGGTGCGCACCGCTGTGCGCATGATGGACAATGTGGTCGATGTCAGCGGCTTTCCCTTGCCCGCACAGGCCGCCGAAGCGCAGGCCAAGCGACGGATCGGATTGGGTGTTACGGGCCTAGCCGATGCGCTCCTGATGGTCGGGCTGCGCTATGGCTCTGACGCGGCGGTGCAACAAACCGAGCACTGGCTGCATGCTATCGCGCGGGCGGCCTATCTGGCATCGGTCGATCTGGCCCGTGAAAAGGGCGCGTTTCCACTGTTTGACCGCGATGCCTACCTTGCTTCCGGCACGATGCAGGGGATGGACGACGATGTGCGCGCCGCTGTGGCCGAACATGGTATTCGCAACGCGCTCCTGACCAGCATCGCGCCCACCGGCACGATCAGCCTCTATGCGGGCAATGTCAGTTCCGGGATCGAGCCGGTCTTTGCCTATAGCTACACCCGCAAGGTGCTGCAAAAGGATGGATCGCGCAGCGAGGAAGAGGTGGTCGATTACGCCGTGCAGATGTGGCGCGACAAGATGGGCGATGCGCCTCTGCCCGCGCATTTCGTCAACGCGCAGACCCTGCCACCCGAGGATCACGTCAAGATGCAGGCGGCGGCGCAGAAATGGGTGGACAGCAGCATTTCGAAAACCATCAATTGCCCCGAGGATATTTCCTTTGAGGCGTTCAAGGATGTCTATCTTCAGGCTTGGGATCTGGGCTGCAAGGGCTGCACCACCTATCGACCCAACGATGTGACGGGATCGGTGCTGAGCGTGTCCGAGACCTCGGACAAGGTGCCCGGTGAGACGCGCGGCGATATCCCCGCAACCGGCGGCGAGGTGGTTTATATGTCTGAACCCCTCGACCGGCCCAAGGAGTTGGAAGGCGCCACCTACAAGCTAAAATGGCCCGACAGCAACCATGCGATCTATGTCACCGTCAATGACATCGTGCTGAATGGCCATCGGCGGCCCTTCGAGGTATTCATCAACTCCAAGAACATGGAGCATTATGCTTGGACTGTGGCGCTGACACGGATGATCTCGGCGGTGTTCCGGCGCGGGGGCGATGTGTCCTTTGTTGTGGAAGAGCTGAAGGCAGTGTTCGATCCGCGCGGCGGGGCATGGATGCAGGGCAAATATGTGCCGAGTATTCTGGCCGCCATTGGTGGCGTGCTCGAACAACATATGGTGCAAATCGGGTTTCTGGCGGGTGAGGGCATGGGCCTCAAGGAGGATCCGCACGCGCAGATCACAGGGCTGCACAGCCCCCGCAAAACCCCCGCCTGCCCAGCCTGCGGTCAATACGACATGCGCATGATCGAGGGCTGCATGACCTGCGCAAGCTGCGGACACAGCAAATGCGCGTGATAGGCAGGAAACGGTGAACTGATGTGAAACGGCACAGATAAATCTGCCAAATCGGGCAAAAAGTTTGCCAGTTGACGGGTCTATCTCTGCCACCTCCGCCTAAGTCTTTGAAATCGCTTGAACCCTGAAACGCCGCTCCGATAGGGGCGGCGTTGCGCATTGAGGCCTGGCCCGAGGCCGTCGGGCTTGACCTATGCGCGTTTCCATGGCTTCCATCGAGGCCATGATGATCACGCGACCGAACCACCAGCGCATACGGGGCTGAACTTGCTCCGACCGCCTCGGGCCAGAAGTGCCCGGGATCTATGCCCTGCTGGAAGAGGACAGCCCCCATGACCACCCGCGTGAACCTGCTGCTGACGCCGATCCTGGATCTCGACACCGTTGCCATCCGGAACCGTCTGACGAAATACCTCGAGACCCTTCGCGCCCGAAAGCTGGCCGAGGGGCATTGCCAAGTTGTTTGCGCGGCGTGCCTTTACTACGAGGTGAGGCATGAAATTACCGACGTCCATGCTGCGCCTGAAGGGCTTTCGTTTTCCACGCGAGATTGTCGCCTATGCTGTCTGGGCGTATCATCGGTTTGCGCTGAGCACGGCGGATGTCGAGGATCTGCTTGCCGAACGAGGCGTCATCGTGAGCCGTGAAACGATCCGTTGTTAATTGCCACTGAGAATTGACCCGGCATTTTCACCGAGATCTGACCCACCCAGTTGTTATGTTCTGCGTTTTATGTTGGCGTCAATGCTGCTGTCTCCTTCCGTTTTCTTTTCGCTGTCTCGGAGCTGGCCTTGAAGCGATAGCTGTCGTTTCCGGTCTCCAAAATGTGGCAGCGATGAGTTAGGCGATCGAGCAGTGCCGTCGTCATTTTGGCGTCCCCGAACACGCTGGCCCATTCGCTGAAGCTCAGGTTGGTTGTGATGATGACGCTGGTGCGCTCGTAGAGTTTGCTCAGCAGATGGAAGAGCAAGGCGCCGCCAGAAGCGCTGAATGGCAGGTATCCCAGCTCATCAAGGACCACCAAGTCGGTTTTGACCAGCGCCTCGGCGATCTTCCCGGCCTTGCCCTGTGCCTTTTCCTGCTCCAGGGCGTTGACCAATTCGACCGTTGAGAAGAAGCGCACGCGCTTAGGTGGTGTCGCGAAGTTGGTGG
>JBLRXE010000134.1:0-6505 GCA_047920895.1 Roseovarius sp. | reverse complement strand
TGTGCGTTCGCTCAGACGCAGGCTGATGCCCTCGATGATCATGTCGAAAAACAGATCCTTGCCCGACCGATCCGACACAAGGAAACTCACCTCGAACGGCGACTGTCCGCGCAGATAGGCGATTGATTTCACCTCATGCCAGGATTTTACCTGCTTGACCGAGTTGACCTCGATCCGCCCGCCTACGAATTCATTGAACCGCTTGCCGTATTTGCGCGCGATATAGCCCCGGAACGCCTCGGTAAAGGCGCGCATCTGCGCCGCCGACACCCGGTTGGCATCCGCCCCAAGGGTCGAGCGCGCGATGATGTTGACATCGGCATAGGTGTTGAAAATGCTCTCAAAGTCCGAAATCATTCCCGGCACGGATTTACCCGACGCGATCACGCGGTTGATATTGCTGACAACGGTCTCCACCAGTTTGCGCGCCCGCGCATCATCCAGCGCCCAGCCCGCACGCGGCAACGCGGCCAGCCCGACCACGGCAAGGCCGGTGGTGATGAAATGGCGGCGGGTGATATCACTGCGCATAGGGGTCCTCCAACGCATCGGATGCTTCAAGACTGCCGTAAGGGTCGTCATACACATTAGCAGCCGTGCCGCCCAGTTTGAAGCGCCGGTTCTGCAAGAAGATCGACCGCGACTGCGCATAGCTGTCGGCGCTCTCGTAGAGAATGGCATCAATCGTGTCGCTGAACCGCTCGCGCTTGGACAGGCCAGCGGCCACACCCGCGGCAGTTCCGATCAGATTTTCGGGCGATTCCACAATGTAACTCAAAGGATTGGTAAAGAGATCAACGGCAATGCCCCAGGTATCGCGCTCGGTCGAAGGCCCCAGGAGCGGCAGTTCCACATAGGCCCCCTCGCGCGCACCCCAAACGTGCAGGGTTTGGCCAAAATCGGTGTTGGTGCCAGCGACCATGCCCATTTCGCTCGCCGGATCAAAAAACCCACCAATACCGACCGTGGTATTCACCACCAGCCGGGCGGTATCCTGAAACGCGCCGCGCATGTTCAATTGCAGGATATTATTCACGATGTCGCTGGGCAGCGAAAGATTGGTCGAAAACCGCCCGATCATCGTTTCGATATCATCAGGAATGACCGCGCTATAGCCCTTGGCGACCGGCCGCACGAGGGTGCGATCCAAGCCCCGATTGAATTGATGCACCTGGCGGTTCTGCGATTCGAACGGGTCGAACACGTCACGCGTCGCCTCGGACGGGCTGGGGCGGGCGCAGGCGCTGAGCGCGACAACCCCGGTCAGGGCGATCAGACGCAGTAGGGAACCGGCGGGCATATGGAAAGATGGCAACAGCAATGGGTCATCCGTCATTAAACGAGTCTCAGCCTTACATAAACTATAGCCCGGACAAACCCATCATCCTACGCTCCATGTTCACAATGCTGTGGCAGAATGGTGACATTGACTGTAAGGAAAGCCAAGCTTGCTTTGGATGCCTTAAAGACTTGAACAATAAAGACGGAATACGCGTTTGGACAAGATGAAACTGGAAGCGGGCCGCAAGGAATTGCGCGCGGCCCGACGCGAAAGCCGCAGTCTCTACTGGTTTGTCGGCATCTTCAGCTTTTTCGCCAATCTGCTGATGCTGACCGGCCCCATCTACATGTTGCAGGTCTATGACCGCGTCCTGAGCAGCCGGTCGGTCGAAACGCTGATCGCACTCTCGGTGCTGGTGCTCTTTCTCTACACGATGATGGGTCTGCTGGATTACGCCCGCGGCCGCACCATGGGCCGGGTCGGGGCGCGGTTTCAGGCGCGGTTGGACCGGCGCGTATTCGACGCGGTCATTCGAAAATCGGCCATTCAGCCCGATGCCAATACCGCCACCGGCCTGCGCGATCTGGAATCGATCCAGCGGTTGATGACATCGCCGGTGCTGCTGGCGATCTTCGACATGCCGTGGGCCCCCTTCTTCTTTGCCGCAATCTGGGTGTTCCACCCCTGGCTCGGTCTGCTTGCGCTGGGGGGGGGTGCGATTCTGGTCCTCGTGACCCTGATCAACCAATTGGTGACACGCCACCCCACGGGGCAGGCCAATACCGCAAGCGCGCAGGCAGAGGCTATCTCGGAACAGCTGCGCACCGAAGCCGAGATGATCCAGGCCATGGGCATGCGCGGCGCGGCCTTTGACCGTTGGCAGGCGGTGCGCGGGCGTGCCCTCTCAACCACAATCGACGCCGCCGATCTGGGCGGCACCTTTACCACCTCGTCCAAGGCGCTGCGCCTGCTGTTGCAATCGGCGATGCTGGGCCTGGGCGCCTTGCTCGTGCTGCGCGGGGAATTGACGCCGGGCGCCATGATCGCAGGCTCGATCCTGCTGGGGCGCGCGCTCGCGCCCATCGAACAGGCCATCGGCCAATGGGCGCTGGTTCAACGCGCCATGAAAGGATGGGAGAGCCTCTCCGAACTTCTGGGCTCTGTCCCGCCCGAACAGCCGCGCACCCCCCTGCCCCGCCCCAAGGCACGGCTCGAGGTGCAGCAACTCACCATGGTTCCGCCGGGCGAGAGTCAGGCCGTGCTGAAAGCCCTGAATTTCAAGATCGAACCGGGTCAGGCCGTGGGTGTGATCGGCCCCTCTGGTGCCGGTAAATCCACCCTCGCCCGGGCCATCACCGGCGTCTGGCGGCCTGCGGGCGGCAAGATCCGGCTCGACGGCGCGACACTCGACCAATACGCGCCCGACGTGCTGGGCCAACTCATCGGCTACCTGCCGCAACGCGTGCAGCTCTTTGATGGCACCATCGCCGAGAATATTGCCCGCCTCGCCCCCCAACCCGATCCCGCCAGGATCGTCGAGGCCGCGCGCAAGGCCGACGCGCATGACATGATCCTCAAACTCCCCAACGGCTATGACACCCGCGTCACCGCCAGTGGCGGGCGGCTCTCGGGCGGGCAGATGCAGCGCATCGGCCTTGCGCGTGCCATGTATGGCGATCCCGTGATTCTCGTGCTGGACGAACCCAATTCCAATCTCGACAATGAGGGCAGCGAGGCGGTCAATGCCGCGATCCGCAGCTTCAAGGCAGAGGGCAAGGCGATCATCGTCGTCGCCCACCGCCCGGCCGCCATCAAGGAATGTGACATGCTGCTGATGCTCGAGGCCGGTAGCCTGCGCGCCTTTGGCCCGAGAGACAAGGTGCTCCAGGACGTGATCAAGAACCATCAGCAACTGGCCAAGGCGACCGGCCCCGGAGGTGTGCAATGACGGCTCCCGACGATGGCGCGTGGTCGGCGCGCAAACCGCTGATCATCGGTCTGATCGGCCTGATCCTGCTGGTGGGCGGCTTTGGCACCTGGGCCAGCTTCACCCAGATTTCCGGCGCCATCATCGCCCCGGGCCGCATCGAGGTCGAGCAGAACCGGCAGGTCGTCCAGCATCCCGATGGCGGCGTGGTCTTCGCCATCGAAATCAAGGAAGGCGACAAGGTCAGCGCCGGTCAGGTGCTGGTGCGGCTCGATCCAACAGACCTGCAATCCAAACGCTCGATCATCGAGAACCAGCTTGCCGAGCTCATGGCGCGCCGCGGCCGTCTCGAGGCCGAGCGTGACGGTCGCAATACCCTCAACTTCGATCCGCTCCTGATCGAAATATCGACCCGCAATGCCGACGCCTCTGCGCTGATGACCGGGCAGAAATCCCTGTTCGAGGCCCGCGCCCAAACCGTCGCCGCCGAGATTGACCAATTGCACAAACGGCGCGGCCAGATCACCAATCAGATCGAGGGGATCGAGGCCCAGCAAATTGCGCTCGCCCGCCAACTCGAACTGATCGAAATGGAATTGACCGACCAGCAAACATTGCTGGATCGTGGCCTCGCACAGGCCAGCCGCGTCCTTGGCCTGCAACGCGAACAGTCACGGCTCACCGGCAGCATGGGAGAACTCGCCGCCCAAAAGGCCGAGGCCGAGGGCCGCATCACCGAAATCGAGATTTCCATCCTCAAGCTGGGCACCGACCGGCGCGAAGAGGCGATCACCACCCTGCGCGATCTACAATTCCGCGAGTTGGAATTGCGCGAACAGCGCCGCGCCCTGATCGAACAGATGGGGCGGCTCGACATTCCCGCCCCGGTTTCGGGCGTGGTCTATAACCTTCAGGTCTTTGCCGTCCGCTCGGTGATTCGCCCGGCCGATCCGGTTCTCTTCATCGTCCCACAGGACCGTCCGCTGGTGATCAACGCCCGCGTGGAAAACATCCATATCGACAAGCTCTTTGTCGGACAGGACGTGACCCTGCGATTCTCCGCCCTCGATCAACGCACCACACCAGAGCTTTTTGGTCGCGTGACGCAGATTTCCGCCGATGCCTTCGAGGATGAGACGACGCGCGTCAGCTATTACCGCGCCGAAATCGTGCTGAGCGAGGGGGAACAGGCCCGCCTGCCCGAGGGCATCGCCCTCATTCCCGGCATGCCGGTAGAGGCCTTCATCCGCACCGCCGACCGCACGCCGCTGGCCTATCTGGTCAAACCCTTCACCGATTATCTGGCCAAGGCGTTTCGCGAATAGCGCGCCGGGATCACCCGGCGTCCGTGCGCCCGCGCCGATCCACCCGCAGCGCGGCATAGAGAACATGCGTCCGCCAGCGCCCGTTGATCTGCAAATAGCTCTGCGCGACGCCCTCGTATTTGAAGCCGCATGTCTCCAACAGCGCCCGTGACGCCTGATTCTCCGGCAGACAGGCCGCCTCGATCCGGCTCAGGTCCAGCCGGTCAAAGGCGTAATGCACCACCCCCGCAATCGCCTCGCGCATATAGCCCTGCCGTGCATGGGGCTGCCCGATCCAATAGCCCAGCGTGCCCGCCTGCGCCGGTCCGCGCCGGATATTGTCCAGCGTGATCGCCCCCAACAGCGCCTGATCCTCGCGCCGGATCAGAAAGAGCGGCATTGCGCTGCCATTGGCAATCGAGCGTTGCGCCCACCAAACCCGGTTGGAAAACCCCTTGCGCGCCAGATGATCCACCGCCCAGAGCGGCTCCCACGGCGTGAGGAAATCCGCACTATCCGCGCGCAGACTGCTCCAGTCGCGATAATCGCCGATCACCGGCTGCCGCAGGCTGAGACGCTCTGTCTCGATCCTGAGCTTGCGGCGCGGCAAGAGCATCATCAGGCGGCGCGCCTCGCATCGAGATCGGCCAGCGTCAGCGCCTGATCCACCGGACCATAAAGCGCCAGCGCCGCAGGCGCGCGCGCCACCGTGCTCTCGGCCAAGCGCCGCACATCCTCCAGCGTCACCGCATCAATCCGCGCCACCACTTCCGGCAGGTCCGGCACGCGACCCCAGATTTGCAGCATCCGCGCCTGCCGCTCCGCGCGGCTCGACGGGCTCTCCAGCCCCATCAACAGCCCCGCCTTCATCTGCGCCCGCGCCCGCTCGATCTCGGCGGCGCTCATATCCTCGGCGGCGCGCTTCATCTCGTCGATGGTGATCCGCGCCAGATCGCCCAATTGCTCCCCCGAGGTGCCGGCGTAGATCGTCATCATACCAGTGTCGGAATAGGCCCCAGCCTGCGCATAGATGGAATAGCACAGCCCCCGGCGCTCGCGGATTTCCTGAAACAAACGCGAGGACATCGACCCGCCAAGCGCCGAGGCATAGATTTGCGCCGTGTAAATATCGGGATGCGCATAATCCGGGCTCTCGAACGCCAGCGCGAAATGCGCCTGCTCCAGATCCTTGATATGCCGCGTCTCGCCCCCCGCAAACCGCGCCACCGGCGGCTCGATCACATCGCTCGGGATCATGTCGCCAAACAGGCCCTCAGCCATATGCACGAGGGCCGCGTGGTTCACCGCCCCCGCCGCCGACAGAACCATCTGACCGGGCCGGTAATACTGATCCACGAACCGCTCCAGATCGGGCTTGGCAAAGCCGCGCACGCGCTCCTCCGCCCCCAGAATGGTGCGGCCCAGCGGGTGATCAGGATAGGCCTTTTCCTGCAACCAGTCAAAGATGATATCATCGGGCGTATCCGCTGCCTGCCCGATTTCTTGCAAGATCACGCCACGCTCCACCTCGATCTCGCGCGGATCGAACACCGGATTGCGCAGAATATCCGCCACCACGTCAAGCGCCAGCGGCACATCCTCCTTGAGCACGCGCACATAATAGGCCGTCACCTCGCGGCTGGTATAGGCGTTGATATAGCCGCCCACATCCTCGATCGCCTCGGCGATCTGCAAGGCCGAACGCCGCTTGGTCCCCTTGAAGGCCATATGCTCCAGAAAATGCGCAATGCCGTTCTGGCTTGCCTCTTCATGGCGCGCCCCGGCCAGAACCCAGACGCCAATCGCCGCCGATTGCAGGCCGGGCATATGCTCGGACACGATGCGAAACCCATTGGACAGGGTGGTCAGTTGGACACTCAATTGGCGATCCGTTCCTTGATCAATGTTTCAATCGCGCGCAGGTCATTGGCAACCCGTGTCACGCGCTCGCCCCGCTCATACAGGTCCGCCATACGCGCGGGCAAGGGGGGG
>JBLRXE010000133.1:0-6547 GCA_047920895.1 Roseovarius sp. | reverse complement strand
AAGGCGTTCGATTCCTCCGCCGTCGAGAACCCGGCATATTGCCGGATGGTCCAAGGGCGGCCCGCATACATCGTGGCCTTGACGCCACGGGTAAAGGGCGCCTGTCCGGGGATGCTGCCCATATGCGGCAGGTCTGCCACATCCTCTTGGGTATAAAGTGGTTGCACCGCGATCCCCTCGAGTGTGTTCCACGTCAGATCCTCGGGCGCGCACCCCCGCAGTTCCGCCGTCGCGAGTTTACGCCAATCGTCTTTCTTCGTCGCCATTTCGATGTCCTCTTGCAGTCTGGCCAGAGGGCAGATGTATCCCTGCCTCATCCGGTCCGGTTTCCTCTGATAGTCGCGCCAGTCCCTCCGCCCCGGCAGAGAGCCAGAACAGATCGTCGGCATAGGCCTCTTGCAGGGCCAATCGCTGTGCCCGGTCAAAGGGCTGCCAACGCCCCTCGCCCTCGGGCAGTTGTGTCACGTCACCGCAACGCGCCGCCACGGCACGGCGCAAAGCCGCCAGATCCGGCGCACGGTTGAGCCAGAGGCGCGCACCTTTTTGCGGCACCTCCGCCAGCCCCGTCATCGCGCGCAACCGCGCCTCGGGGTGGCTGGCATGCACCTCATGCGGCACGATCACCAGATCAACACCGGGCAGCGCGCAGGCGAGATCACTGATCACCTCGCGCCAATGCCGGTTGACCGTCACCAGCCGGTCCAGATCATCAACGCCCGGCACGCCATGCCCCCGCGCCACGCCATAGGCCAGCGACGAGGCCCACCAACTATCCTGCCCCCGAACGGACAGGGCCACGCGGGTGATCCGCCCGTCAAAGGCATGCGCAAACCGCGCCATCCGCTCTCCGATGCCGGGATAGAGCCGCGCGCGCCGCAGATTGCGCCGGGTTGCGCCGATCATGTTCTCATCGCTGACCAGCAGACGGGTCAGTCCCTGCGCCCGCGCCTCGGCCAGCCGCAGCGCGATGCGCCCGCGCGCGCGGTCAAGCTGTAGCGCGGCGCTTGGCAGGCCAGACGCCGGGATGATCCCACTCAGCGCCCCGTCGCGCGTCACCTCAGGGCCCCAATAGCCCAGGCCCTGAACCGCCAAAGCGCCCGCATTCGCACGCATATAGTGCTGAAACGAGGTCGAGGCGGTGCGATGCGCCCCCAGATGCAGGATGATCTCCATGACGGGTCTGACCTTTCGATTGGCCGCCGACTGCGGCCGCAAACGCTGGACCCCGATCCTGCCTGACATTCCTGACCATGCACTTAATCCCGGAAAATTTTTATATGAGCGCCATTCGCCCTTCGCAATCGCCCCAATCCAGCCTATATCTGGACCAGCAGGAGACCCCATGAAAACAATCTTATCCCTTGTTTTAGCTGTGTTTATCACGACATCCGCTGTCGCGCAGAACAGCGATACGGAGCCTGCATCCGCCGCGATCCTCTCGGCCGATACAGTCAATTTGAATGATTTTCTCTGGCTGAAACGCCCGCTCGTGATCTTTGCCGATACCCCGGCCGACCCACGATATGTCGAACAGATCGGGTATATCACCGAACGGCTTGATGTGCTCACATCCCTTGATGTGGTGGTGATCACCGATACTGATCCCACCGCCCGTTCGGAACTACGCCAGAAACTGCGCCCGCGTGGCTTTGGCCTCGTACTGATGGGCAAGGACGGGGTGATATACCTGCGCAAGCCCGCGCCATGGCATGTGCGCGAGATCATCCGCACCATCGACAAGCTGCCGATGCGCCAACAGGAGTTGCGCGAGCGTCCCGGCGATAGCTGATCCCGGCGCCCCATTATCCCTCTCCCATCGCCACGATCAAAAGCCCGGTGCCGGGGTCCATGAGCATGAGCGCGCCGGTGTCCACCTCCCATGCCAGCATTGCGCCCGGCTGTCCCAGCATGTGATGAAACGCGCTTTCGCTCGTCGCATCCATGCAGGCGCGCGCCTCAAGACCCGCGCGGCGCATCGCCATGCCGGTGGGACGGTCGACATTGGCCATAGCCACCATCGCGGCGTCGGGTGCCAGTCCCGGCACAGCCCAAGCCGCCAGCCCCCGCGCACCCAGCACCCGCGCCATCTCGGGCGCAGAGCCGGCAAGAGGCATCGCCGCCTTGATACGCCCATCCGCCACCCGGTAAAGCCCCACGGCACAGTGCATCTTCGCCGCAAAGGCCATCGTTTCCCCAAGCGCGAACCACGCCCCCAACCGCCCCCGCTGCGCCGCCTCAGAATCGCGCTCACAGGCAGTCAGCAGAGCCATGGCGGCGAGAAACGGAACCAGCCGAGAGTTATGGCGCGGGGCGCAGTTCATCCCCTCACTCGAACTCCATGATCACGTCATCCACCGCAAGGCTGTCGCCTGGTCCGGCGTTGACCTTTGCCACCACGCCCTTGCGTTCGGCACGCAGGATGTTTTCCATCTTCATCGCCTCAACCGTGCAGAGCGCCTGGCCCTCCTGCACCTCATCGCCCTCGACCACATTGACCTTGACGATCAAGCCCGGCATCGGGCAAAGCAGCAGCTTTGATGTATCAGGCGGCAGTTTCTCAGGCATTAACGCGGCCAATTCGGCCTGGCGGGGCGTGCGCACATGCACCTTGAGGTCAGCCCCGCGTGTGCGGATGCGGAACCCACCACTGATCTTGCCCACCTTGAGCACGAGCGCCCGGCCATCCACATCGAGCCGCGCCAGTTGATCGCCCGGTGTCCAGTCGCTCGTGACACGCAGGGTGTCGCCGTCGTCGAACCGCACGGTCGCCCCCTCGCGATCCGCCGCTACCACCACGGCATAGCTGTGGCCTTGCAGGTTCACGACCCAATCCTCGCCGACATGACGCTCGTGATTGTCCATCCGTCCCGACACCCGCGTGCGCCGAATCTCGGCCACCCGGTGCATCGCCGCCGTGCTGGCGGCAATCGCGCGCAACGCCTCCTCGGGCAGGGTGACGCCGGTAAAGCCTTCGGGATATTCTTCGGCGATAAAGGCCGTGGTGATATCACCGCTGACAAAACGCGGATGATCCATAACGGCGCTGAGGAACGGCAGGTTGTGCCCGATGCCCTCGACCTCAAAGCTGTCGAGCGCCACGCGCATCCCCTCGATCGCCTCGGCGCGGGTATGCCCCCAAGTGCAAAGCTTGGCGATCATCGGGTCGTAATACATGCTGATCTCGCCGCCCTCAAAGACGCCGGTATCATTGCGCACCACGGCCCCGTTAATAGCCAGTTCCTCGGGCGGGCGATAGCGGCTCAGACGCCCTATCGAGGGCAGGAACCCGCGATAGGGGTCCTCGGCATAAAGACGGCTCTCCATCGCCCAGCCTTTGAGCTTCACATCCGCCTGCGAGAGGCTCAGCGCCTCGCCATTGGCAACCCGGATCATCTGTTCTACCAGATCGACCCCGGTGATCAGCTCCGTCACCGGATGCTCGACCTGAAGGCGCGTGTTCATCTCGAGGAAATAGAAATTCTTGTCGCCATCAACGATGAATTCGACAGTGCCCGCACTGGCATAGCCCACCGCCTGCGCCAGGGCCACGGCCTGCTCTCCCATCGCCTTGCGCGTGGCCTCGTCGAGAAACGGGCTCGGGGCTTCTTCGATCACCTTCTGGTTCCGGCGCTGGATGCTGCATTCCCGCTCGCCCAGATAAATCCCGTTGCCATGGGTATCGCACAGCACCTGAATTTCGATATGACGCGGCTGCGTTACGAATTTCTCGATAAAGATGCGATCATCGCCGAAACTCGACGCCGCCTCGTTCTTGGAAGATTGAAAGCCCTCACGCGCCTCCTCGTCATTCCAGGCGATGCGCATCCCCTTGCCGCCCCCCCCCGCAGAGGCCTTGATCATCACCGGATAGCCGATCTGGTTCGAAATCGTCACCGCCTCTTCGGCATCCGCGATCAGACCCATATAGCCAGGCACGGTGCTGACCCCGGCCTCTTGCGCGATCTTCTTGCTAGTGATCTTGTCGCCCATCGCCTTGATGGCCCCCACGGGCGGGCCGACAAAGGCCACGCCTTCGGCCTCGAGCGCCTGGGCGAATTTGGGGTTCTCGCTGAGAAAGCCATAGCCCGGATGCACCGCCTCCGCGCCGGTGGCCTTGATCGCGGCCATCACCCTGTCGATGACGATATAGCTCTCAGAGGCAGGGGCCGGTCCGATATGCACCGCCTCATCAGCCATGCGCACATGCAGCGCATTGCGATCCGCATCGGAATAGATCGCTACCGTCGCAATTCCCATCTTGCGTGCGGTCTTGATCACACGACAGGCGATTTCGCCCCGGTTGGCAATGAGTATCTTCTTGAACATCTTTCGTCCCTTCCTCTCTTATCGGCGCGGCCTTCAGGCGACGCGCCGGATCTCTTCTGGCACAACAAGAAAGCCACCGGCGCGCAACGCACCGATGGCTTGACTGGATCGTTTAGGGCCGGCAGGCAAAGCGCCTGCACGCCCCTTATGGTTCAGAACGTCAACAACGGCTCGGATAGGCCTGGCAATAGACCACATTGCCCGCAGCCCCGACTGCAGCGCCTGTGACGACGCTACCGCCGACCACTGCCGTTGTGATGGCCCCGGCACCGCCCCCGATGAGCGCCTGTTCCGGAACCGTGTCACCACAAGCGACCAAAACGCCAAGCGCCAGCACGCCGAGGGCCGTGACACGGCCGCGCGGGATAAAGTTTGTTCGCAGTTTTTGCACGATAGGCATCCTCCTGTGATCTCGCATATAAATCCCACGCGATAAGACGTCACGAACCGGACCGTGTCAAAGCGATTGCAGATCGCACACACACCATCAGCGGTCCCCCGCCCATCCACGGATGGCGTCGCAACCAATGAACGCTCAACGAAAAACGAGGGCGACCCGTGCACGCCCATGCCGGATCGCCCCCAAGGAGAGGGGTAGCGGGACAGACGCAATGTCGCGACCTCTGGGGAAAGGATTCCCGCCACGTTTCCGACCGTGCCAACATCCGTCGCGCGCGACAAGCTTCGCCGTCGCGAAGCACCTGTTTGAGCAGAGCCTCGCCTATTCCTATCCACCGGAGGCAGAAAATCGCACATCCTGCGGACCTGCGTTCCCGCTTTCAGGTGCGCCACACTCACACGAACACCTCAGGAAAGGACTCGCGTGCAACCTCTAGGTCCAGAACCAGCAGCGCGTCATAACTTGTCGGATCAAAGGGCGTGTCAACCGGCTTTACCTCGCGGCCCAAAAGCCAGCTCAACCGCCCAGCATCGAGATTGCCACGCTCGAATGGCTCTTCCCCGAAACACTCCCAAATCGCACGCACAAAGGCGGCATCCGCCCGTTTGTCAGCGGGTTTGCGATCCCGGTACCGCTCGCGCGCAATGAGGGGGGTAGCCCCTTTTGCATTCGCACGTCTGATGATGAATTGGAAATCCGTGCCTGGCAAACGCCCAGGAAAACCGCGATGTTTCAACATATTGCGCCCTCCTGATCAAAAGGGCGTCGCGCGGCGGTCGATATGGTCGACGGGGCGGACCCATGGGTCCGTCCCGTACATAACCCGATGGGCTTACTTGTATTTGCCGGTCGAAACGGGCTCGGTCGTGATCGGCTCGACCACAACGAACTCTTCTTGGGCTGGCTGGGCGCATGCTGCGACAACGGCGATGAAACCGATTGCGAGAATGCTCTTGATGCTCTTCGACATGTATATCTCCTGTCTCTCGTAACTTCATGACAAAACGCGCAAGGACACCACGTCCCTGCCCGTCTCAAGGGCGAGGTAAAGGTCGCTTGGGTGCAACCTCGATGCAGCTTATCGGAATTTTTGGGATTTGAACATCTGTCATCACCAATCCCGTGCGCCTGTGTCCCCAAAGCCTCAGTCCCGCCAAGGCGTTGATTTCTTGACGCAAGATTTTGCGTTCTCATTAAAACATCTCCCAGATGCAGGCACCTTCCTGCGGCCTGTAGGCCTCAAAGACCTGAATGATGTCGGGATCGAAAACCCCGAACTCCGACGGTCGATCCGCCAGCGAAATAACAACCTGTGCGGGCACCGGCCCGATGTTTGCCAATCGCGGCAGGGCGTAGCTCTCGCACAGCCAGACCAGATCGGCCAGCACCGTTTCCAGTTGCGCCTCACTCTCGCCAACCCCGGCGAATCCCTCCGCCACAAAGCGGAAGCGATAAGTCAGCCCCAAACCCGGCCGGTTGGTCAGCACCTCCTGCACCCGCGCCGTCAGACCCGAGGGTAACGGCAGCGCCTCCTCCTGCGCTGTCGCCCCTTGGGCAAGAGCCAGCCCGACGCTCAGCACCACAGCCTGCCCCCACCGACTCATCGCGCCCGACCCATCCAGCGCGCGCGATTCCCCGCATCCTCCAGCACCTGTGCAATCAGCGCCTCGCATCGGGCTCGGTCAAATCGCCCCGTAACAGCCCCCCCGGCCCGCACATGCATCGCCTCTGCGTCCTGACACACACGCACCGCCGGGGCATAGCCGCGCAGCGACTGCAACGCCCGCCACAGATCCTGCCGCACCAGATGCGCCAATCGCC
>JBLRXE010000132.1:0-6642 GCA_047920895.1 Roseovarius sp. | reverse complement strand
GGCGACAAGCGCGGCGACAATGCCCAGGTCGAGATCGTGGCCGAGGCGCTGGCGCAGGAACGCGGCTGGGTGTCAGAGCTGCGGCATTTGGAAATGCTGCCGCAATTCGTGGTGGGCAAGCCGCGCGTTGGCCCGACGCTCTATCACATCGACCAGAGCCTGAGCGATCCGATCGAGCCGCCCTGGCCGGACCTGATCCTGACACGCGGGCGCCGCCCGGCCAATGTGGCGCTCTGGATCAAAAAGCAATCGGGCGGGCGCACGCGGATTGTTCTGGTGGGCAAGCCTGCGGGCTGGTTCTCGCATCAGATGGCGCAGTTCGACCTGATTGTGACCAGTGCCGAAACCCTGCCCGCGCCCTTTGACAACGTCATGCAGATCGACCTGCCCTTGATGAAAATCAGCCCCGAGCGGCTGGAGGCGGGGCGCAAGGCGTGGCAGGCGCGGCTGGGGGCTCTGCCCCGGCCTCTGGTGGTGTTTCTCATCGGTGGGCCAACCAGCCCCTTTGTCTATAACGCCGAGATGGAAGCACGGTTGCGCGCGCGCATGGCGCGGGTGCTGGCCGAGGGCGGCACGCCCTATATCGTCGGCTCGCGCCGCACGCCCAAGGGATTGCTGGACCGCGTGACCGCTGGTTTGCCCGAGGGGGTGCAGCGCTTTGACTGGACCCAGCCCGACGATCAAAACCCCTATACCGGCCTTTTGGCCCTCGCAGACCGCTTTGTTGTGACCGGCGACAGCATTTCGATGCTGGTCGAGGTGGCGCGTCTGGGCAAGGCGCTGGAAATCCTGCCCCTGCCCTTTGGCCCCTTTGGCAAGCTTGACGATGCGCGCAGGCGGGCGGCGGCGTGGATGTTTCAGGCCCGCCGCAACACCGGACTGGCCGAGCGTCTGCGTCTTACGCTCGCGCGTGGCCTCTATCACATGCGGATGTTGCAACAGACGCGGCATTTCCCCCGCTTCCATCAGATCCTGATTGATCGCGGTCTGGCCACTTGGATGGGCGAGAGTCAGGGTGCCAGAATGGGCGACCGCCCTGCCCTGTCGGCTACGGATGCCGATGTGGCGCGCATCCTTGCGCGGATTGATCCGCTCTTGTCGGGGCGCTGACATGGGCAAGACTGGCGGCGCGACCCGGATTTGCATGATCAGCAATCCAACCAGCGGCAACAACCGCAAATGGCAGGCGCGCATCGAGGCGCGGCTGGCGGCCTATCCGCAGGTTGCGCATCACGTCACCCGCTCGCCGCATGAGGCCGAAGAACTGGTGCCGCAACTGGCCGCCTCTTGCCCCGATGTAGTGGTGATCAATGGCGGCGACGGCACGATTGCCGCCGCATTGGGCATGATCCTGCGCCATTGGCCGCAGGACAAGCTGCCGCTGATAGTTCTCTTGCCCGGTGGCACCGCCAATATGACGGCGGGCGATATTGGCCTTGCGTCGTCGCACAGCCGCGCGCTCAAGCGCTTTTTCCGCTGGCTGGATCGTGGCGCGCCGCTTTCAGGCGATATTCGCGCCCGCCATATCATGCGGGTGACGGGGGCAGCGGATGGCCATATCCGGCACGGCATGTTTCTGGGCACCGGGGCGATCATGCAGGCCACGCGCTTTGCCCATAAAAACGTGCATTCGCGTGGGCTGGGCGGCGAAATCAGCCTTGGCATTATCCTGATCCGCTCGGTATGGGGATTGATCCGGCTGGACCCGAAGTTTTACCAACCGACCCATGTGGCGATGCAGGTTGAGACCGAAACCGGGCCGCGTGTCACGCGCGACACGGCGCCGATGCTGATCCTTGTGGCCAGCACGCTGGGGCGGCTTTTTCTGGGCATCCGGCCCTTTTGGGCCAAGGAAGAGGCCCCCATTGGCCTGACGGCGATCCGGGGCGGCGCGCGGCGCTTTGCCCGCGCCTTTCCCTCGGTGCTGCGTGGGCATCCCAACCGGCATGTGACGGTCGAGAACGGGTATGAGAGCTTTCGCGGTGCGCGGATCGAATTGCGCTTTGACGGCGAGTTGAACCTTGATGGCGAGTTGTTCGCGACGTCCGGGGGTGATGTGCCGCTGGTGATCGAGGCCGAAGGGCCGATCCGCTTCCTGCGCGCGAAATAGCGCAGGCTGTTGGCGCAGGCATCAAGCGCGTATAGAACCACGGGCACAACCCGATGCAAGGCAGCACAGATCCATGACCGGCGCGCAGTATCCCACCCCGGACGGCCCGACGCTAGACGGCTCGGCGGCGCTGCGCGCGCTGATGGCGGCGCTCAGGGCGCGGTTTGGCGAAGGCTTGCAGGCGGTGATCCTCTATGGATCGTGCCTGCGCAGCACCAATTTGCTTGATGGGCTGGTCGATTTCTATGTGCTGGTCGAGAGCACGCCCAAGGCTGAACCCCGCCTCTGGCTGCGGCTTGGCGGGCGGCTCTTGCCACCCAATGTCTATTACCTTGAGGCGCCTCTGGGGTCTGAAACGGTGCGCTGCAAATACGCGGTCCTCAGCCTGCGGCAGTTCGAGCGCGGCACCGGCCCCGGCTGGTTCCAATCCTATCTCTGGGGGCGCTTTGCGCAGCCGGTCAAACCCGTCTGGTGCCAGTCAAAGGACGTGGAGCATCGCCTGCACGCAGCCTTTTTCCGGGCGGGCGAAACACTCTTGCGTCGCGCCCTGCCCGCCCTGCCGCCCGAGGGGTCACTTGACGCGCTCTGGCAAGGGGCGCTGGCGCTGAGCTATGCCACGGAATTGCGCGCCGAGAAGCAGGGCCGCGCGGCGGAACTGGCAGGCCATGGGCGCGCGTTCTATGAGGCGATGACGCAGGCGCTCTTGCCGCGCATGGGCGATATCTTGCGCCTTGAAACAGATGCTGATGGCAAATTGACCTATCACAGCACGGTTGCGCCGCGCGCGCGGTGCATTGCCCCTGCTCTCTGGGCGCTGCGCCGGGTGCAGGGCAAGACGCTGTCGGTGGCGCGGCTCATCAAGGGATTGTTCACCTTCGAGGGCGGCTTGGATTACCTTGCGTGGAAACTCTCGCGCCATTCGGGTCAAGTGGTCGAAATCCCCGACAAGGTGCGCCGCCGCCCGCTCCTTCATATCTGGGGATTCATGCGAACGCTCTACCAGCGCGGCGTGTTCCGCTAACGCGGCCCCAACTTGGGCGAGAACCCGCGTATCGCGATCAGGTTGCGTTACAAACGTGTAAGATTGGGGCTATTCTCTGATCCAGATCAATACACGACAGTTTTTATTGTGTTTCTGGACATGGCGTCTCTGCAAATTCTGCTGTATAGATCCGCTCAGAACATAAAACCGAGGTTGCGGATCACTCATCATGAAACACGCTGTATTCATCCAGACGAACCACAAGCAGATTGTCGGCGCCATCGTCGCGGAACACGCGCTGCGCCGTTATTCCACCAACAATGACAAATTCGAGGTGCATATCGTCAACAGCCGCGATTACCCCTTTTTTCTCGCCCGTGAAGGTCAGGAATATATGCGCGACGGCGTCAAGCGGGTGTGGCTGAACGAGGATCTGCAATCCTTTACCCCCACGCGCTTCATGCCCCCCGAGCTGATGGGCTATGAGGGCCGCGCCGTGGTCATCGACCCCGATGTATTCGCCTGTGCCGATATCTGGGAATTGCTGAGCCGCGACATGAAGGGCAAGGCGATCATGGCGCGCATGCGCTCGGGCACCAAGGGTCTGATAGACAAGGCCTATGCCAGCTCTGTGATGCTGCTCGATTGCGCGCAGCTCAAGCATTGGAAGGTCGAGGAACAATTCAACGCCATGTTCGACGGCGATCACGACTATTCCCGCTGGATCGGCCTGCGCAACGAAGATCCCGCCACGCTCGAATTCATCGAGAACGAGTGGAACGATTTCGACAAGTTCACGACCGACACCAAGATGCTGCACACCACCCGCCGCAAGACCCAGCCGTGGAAAACCGGCCTGCCGGTGGATTGGCGCCCGGCCGAGCGTTTCCGCCTGTTCCCGCCAGCCGCATGGGTACTGCGCCTGCGCCGCAAGATTTTCGGCGAATATGGCCTGATGGGCAACTACAAGGTGCATCCCGACAAGAACCAGGAGAATTTCTTTTGGGGTCTGGTCAAGGAATGTGTGGAGCAGGGCAAGCTCACGGAAGAATTCCTGCGTCAGGAAATGAAGGACAACCATGTGCGCCACGATGCGCTGGAGGTCATCGCGCGCGTGCCGAGCCTACCGCCTGCCCCGGCGCATCCGCTGAGCAGCGGCAATCTGGCCAAGGCCGCCTGAGCGCCTAGACGTTCAAAACAGCGCGCGGATACGCTCCGCCGCACTCTGCGCTCCGACCGAAGGGTCGGGGCGCATTTTCTTTGCCCAAGTCTCACCTTCGGCAATCAACTGAGGTGCCTCAGGCAACCAGCGCGCATGGCCATCCTGCACCAGCGCCTGTTGAATACGCGACACATCCCGCCGCATCCGGCGCGGCGCGAACCGCATGGCAAGCGCGTGGCTGAGCGGCTTGGGTCGGAAATTATGCAGATGTGATCCCCACGCCCCCATGGGATCGCCGGGATCAAAGATATAGAGGGGCCGTCCAAGGCTGGAAGCCTCAGCCAGCATCGACATGCTCTCGCCGGTGACGACAAAACGATCCGCAAGGCCAAGATAGGCGGCGTAGGGATTGGGCGTGGCGGGGTCGCGGTCATGCCACCAATAGCACTGGGCCGGCACGTCGAGCGCGGCGCTGACCGCCTCGGCCACGGCGCGCGGGGTGCGGGGGCTGCCGCTGACAAACGCAGTGCCGCCAGTCTGGCGCAAGAGGCGGTTCACCCCTTGCGCCAAAAGCTGCCCCTTTTGGGGCGTAAAGACAAAGGGGCCACTATCCCCGCCAATGAGGACGGTCGTATAGGGGCGCGGCAAATGCGCCAGCGCCGGGGCCGCCTCTTGCGCCGCTTGATCCACCCCGGCGCGGGTGAATTGGTGCAAGGGCAGCGGATTGATCAGGACCGTCGGACCGGGGGTCAGGAAATACTGCGGCGTGCTGACGATGAGATCATAACTGTCCGCAGGTGCCCAGGGGCGGCCCAGATGCACCAGCTTGGTGCGCCCACCCGACTGCCTCTGTATCCAGCGCGCCACAGGCTCGTTGCGGCGGCCTGCGCTGATCACCAGATCGGGCCACGGCGGGTTGAGCGGGCTGGATGCCTGCCGGTCGATGCCAAGGAGCGTGACCCGCAACATCAGATGCGGCAAGAGTTCCCAGCCGCGCGCAAGAATGGTTTTCCGCTCCATCGGCCAGCCCAGGGCATGGGCCAAGGCCAACACCTGCGTGTTGTCCCCCGCCTTGCGGCCCAAGAGACACCAGACCCTTGGTTCTTGCGACGAGTTGCGACGCTGCAAACACCTCTCCCTTGCTGCTCTGCTCAGGCGCGGAATCACGCCCGATGCGTTACGGGGCAAAATTACCCATACAAAGACCCAGCGATACCCTCTATGAGAACCGCAAGAAACCCCGATCCCTGACCAGATTGCCGACCATGACCAATTTATCCTACCGCGAAATCCGGGATGTGGCCTCGCGTCATCTCATCCTCTCTGCCCTGTTCTTTCTGCCCAAAGGCAAGAAAATTGCCCTTGAACGCCGCCTGCGTGGGCGTCAGGAAAACGCCAGGCTGCAAGAGGCGGATTGGACGCTGGTGTCCTGGGGCAAGAGCGGGCGCACCTGGTTCCGGGTCATGCTGTCGCGATTCTATCAGCTGCATTACGGGCTTGAGACCGAGTACATGCTGGAGTTCGACAATTTCCACCGGCTGAACCCGGCGGCGCCCAAGGTACTCTTTAGTCACAACAATTACATCCGCGACCATTTTGGCCATGGCGACGATCTGGCCCAGTATCGCGGCAAGAAACTGGTGCTCTTGGTGCGCGATCCGCGCGATGTGGCGGTGTCGCAATATTTCCAGTGGCGCTATCGCATGCGCCCGCGCAAGAAAGAGCTGAACGCCTATCCGCCGCATGGCAGCGAGGTGGCGATCTATGATTTCGTGCGTAACCCCGACTGCGGAATCCCGCGCATCGTGGCGGCCTTCAACGCCTGGGCGCGGTCGCTGCACGGCTTGGGCGCGGATGTGCTGGTTGTGCGGTATGAGGATTTGCGCCGCGATCCGGCCGAGGTGTTGCGGCAGGTTGTGACCTTTACCGGCGTCGATCCGGACCCCGCGCATATCGAGGCGGCCAAGGATTATGCCGCCTATGAGAACATGAAAAAACGCGAGGCCACCAATGAAGGCATGCGCGGCAGCGGTCAGCGGGTCAAGCCGGGGGATGAAAGCAACCCCGACTCGTTCAAGGTGCGGCGCGGCAAGGTGGGCGGCTATCGCGACTATTTCACCCCCGAAGAGGTGACGGCGGTCGATGCAATGGTCGATGGCGCGCTTGATCCGGTGTTTGGGTATAGTGAGGGCTGAGGGGGTAGACCCAAAGCGATGAGCGCGCGGTGGGACAGTCGGGCGCTGCGCGGCGGCGCCTGCGGCACCTTTGTTCCGCGCTTTGGAGATTGGGGCACAAGTAAGCCCTAGACCCAAATCACCCCTCCGCCCCGCCGCGCCCCTCTGCGCTATACTGCTGCACCAGCGCATAATCCGACACCGAATCCACATC
>JBLRXE010000131.1:0-6659 GCA_047920895.1 Roseovarius sp. | reverse complement strand
CTTCAATGCCACCACCATCTGCGCGGTAGAGCAGTTGGGATTGGCGATGATGTTCTTCTTGGCATAGCCCATGACCGCGTCAGCGTTCACCTCAGGCACAATCAGCGGCACGTCGGGGTCGTAGCGATAGAGCGACGAGTTGTCGATCACGACACAGCCCGCCTTGGCAGCCTTGGGCGCATAGATCTTGGTTGCGTCCGAGCCAATGGCAAAGAGCGCCATGTCCCAACCGGCGAAATCGAACGTGTCGAGATCCTGGGTTTTGAGAGTTCGGTCGCCAAAGCTGACCTCGGTGCCCAGAGAGCGGCGCGATGCAAGCGCGGCGATCTCATCCACCGGAAACTCGCGCTCGGCGAGAATGTTCAGCATTTCGCGGCCCACATTTCCTGTGGCCCCTGCGACGACGACTTTGTAACCCATGTATCTGCCTCCTGAGCCGGGGGTTGCGGTGCGGGTCATACAGCGAATAGCCGGGATGTGAAAGGGGCAGCACTCAATCCATGCTGTCGCGGCTGAAGAGATAGATCACCAGACCCATCACAAGGGCAAACCCGAACAGGGCGAAAATCGCGACATATCCGGCCAGCGGCGTCACAGCCGCCGCGTGCAGCGGGCCAGACACGAATTGCGCCACACCTGCCCCACCAATGCCGAAAAGATTGAGCAAGGTCACACCCCGCCCCGCCAGATGCGGCGGAAAGAATGCCCGCCCATGTGCGATCAAAACCGGGAATGTGGCCCCGGCAAGCCCGATCACCGCCAAAAGGGCAATCGACAGCCCAAGGCTGCGATCTGGCCAGAACATCAGTGCCAGCACCGCCACGGTACAGATCGTGTTGCCGGCAAAGATCACCCATTTGCGCGACTTGAACACCCGGTCCAGCGGACCGTATGCAAAGGTGCCCGCGATCATCGCCATCCCCATGACCAGCGTCGCCTGTCCGACCTGCCCGGTATCGAGGCCAAAGACATCGCGCAGATAGGGCCCGGCCCAGAGGCCCCGCAGCGCCGCCGCCGGGGCATAGGCCACGAACATCAGCGGCAGAATGGCCCAGATCACGGGCATCCTCAGCAGATCGAACAGCGATCCGCACGTCTCGCCCGTTACCGCCTCGGGGTCGCGCACCAGAGCCAGAATCCCAAGCGCCACCGCCACCGAAATCCCCCCCAACCCCCAGAGCACCGCGCGCCAGCCAATCGTTTCCGCGGCCCAGGCCATTGGATAAGAGGCCACCAGATTGCCAAAGGAGCCAACCCCCAGCATGACGGCCGCCAGTGTGGCAAACCGCGCCGCCGAAAACTGCCGTGCAAAAATGTAATAGGACGCCATCAGCACCGGCGAACAGCCCACACCAATCAACACCATCGCAAGGTTGATGTGCAACACATTGCTGGCCGCCCCAAACAGCGCAGCACCCCCACCGCCGCCCAACAGCAGTAAAACCGCCGCCGTGCGCCGTGGCCCCACCCGGTCGAGCGCCCACCCAACCGGCAATTGCATCGCGGCGAAGGTCACAAACATCAGGCCGGAGGCACTCGCCAGATCATCCGGTGTGGCCCCCACATCCCGCGCCAACGGGCCACTGAGCACCGCCAGAAACGCACGAAAAAATTGGCTGAGCACATAGGCAAGGCTCAGCAGAGCAAGGCCTGCACGCATTCAGGGTTCCTTTTGGCGTTAAATTCAGGTCACGCCGCGCGCAATCAGCACATCGACATGCGCCGCAACACTCTCGGCCAGCGCATAGAGGTTGTAGCCGCCCTCAAGGCAACTCACCAATTTGCCACCGCACAGCTCATCCGCCAGATCACAGAGCCGTTCCGTGACCCATGCGAAATCCTCGGTCTCCAGCATCAGATCGGCCAAGGGGTCGTCGCGATGCGCATCAAATCCGGCAGAGACAAGGATCAGCTCAGGCTTGAACGCCCGCACGCGCGGAAACACCTTGGCCTCATATTCCCGGCGAAACACCGCCCCGCCCGAACGCGGCGGCAGCGGCACGTTGAGGATCGTATCATGCGGTCCGGTCTCATGCGCGGCCCCCGTGCCTGGCCAGAGCGGATATTGATGCGACGAGGCGAAAAAGGCACGCGGTTCCTCCTCCAGCAAATCCTGCGTGCCATTGCCGTGATGCACATCGAAATCCACCACCGCCACACGTTTCAGCCCGTGATGATCCAGCGCATATTTCGCCGCCACCGCGATATTGCCAAACAGGCAGAAACCCATGGTCGTCTCACGTTCGGCGTGATGTCCCGGCGGGCGTGTGGCGACAAAGGCGTTGTCGGCCTCTCCCGACACCACCAGATCGACGGCGCGCACAGCGCCCCCCGCCGCCCGATGCGCCGCCGCCAGAGTGCCCGGCGACATCCAGGTATCGGCATCCAGCTGCACCCGCCCCGAAACAGGCGATGCCGCCCGGATCGCCTCGACATGGGTCTTGGGATGCACGCGCAAGAGATCGTCCTCGGCCACCAGTGGCGCCTTGACGCGGATCACGTCCTTGCCCTCCAGCACCTCGAGGATACGCTCCAGCCGCGCGATCTGTTCGGGATGACCTACGGGCGTCTCGTGGCCCAGACAATCAGGATGGGTGATCAGGGCTGTGGTCATGGCGCTCCTCCGTCATTGTGGCGAAAAGAGCCTGAATTTCGTGACTTGTCCAGTGCGACCATGATCCCGATTTGGTCGGCGTCGGTCCGATTGTGACCCATATCCTGCATTTCCCCTTGATCCGGGCCGGGGTTTATTGAAAAGTCACAGATTAATTGCTACCTTGGGCATATGCCCGGCACCGGGGTCCAGCGGTGCGCAGCAAAGGAGGACAATGTCCTGTCTTTTACGACATATGCGGCCAGTGCCGCTGACCATGGGGCCATCGCGATGATGCCCACCATAACCGCAGACAGCGAAGCGCAGCTTGCGGCGATTCTGACATCTCTTGACGATGACAAGGCCGAAGATATCGTGCAGATCGACCTGCGCGGCAAAACCGCCGTTTGCGACTACATGGTGATCTGCTCGGGGCGTTCCTCGCGTCAGGTTGCCGCCATCGCCGAGAAACTGATGGACCGGCTCAAGCAGGATATGGGGATCGTGGCCCGGACCGAGGGCAAGGAAACCGGCGATTGGGTGCTGATCGACACGGGCGATGTCGTCGTCCATGTGTTCCGCCCCGAGGTGCGCGATTTCTATCAGCTTGAGAAGATGTGGCTGCCCTCCGGGCAGACGGCAGCTTCTCAGGTCTGAATGCGGGTTCACATCTGCGCGGTGGGCCGGTTGCGGACCGGCCCGGAACGCGCGCTGTTCGACGATTATCTTACCCGGTTCGACCGAATGGGGCGTGCACATGGGCTTGGCCCTGCCACCCTGCACGAGGTCGAGGACAAGAAGGGCGGCGGCATGACGGCCGAGGCCGTATTGCTCGACCGGGTGGTGCCCCATGGTGCTGTGCTTGCGGTGCTCGATGAGCGGGGCAAGCAGATCACCTCTCCTGAATTTGCCGAAACTCTTGCCGCGTGGCGGGACGCGAGGCGCGGCGATCTGGCATTGGTGATAGGTGGCGCCGACGGCATCGCGCCGGCGTTGCGCGCGCGCGCCGATTTCGCATTGTCCTTTGGCCGGATGGTCTGGCCGCATATGCTGGTGCGGGTGATGCTGGCCGAGCAACTCTATCGCGCAGCCTCCATCCTCGGAGGTGGCCCCTATCACCGGGCCTGACGCTACGAGGGGCGCAATGGCCCCTCGCCCCATGGCGTCACTTCTTGAGCGAGTCGCGGATTTCCATCAGGATATCCAGCTCCGACGGGCCGATTTCGGCGGCTGGCGCCTCTGCTTCGGGCTTGGATGTGGCATCCTTGGCGCGGTTCACCAGCTTGACCAGAATGAACACCACCCATGCAATGATCAGAAAATTGATCACCGCCATGATGAACCGGCCATAGGCGAATACTGCGGCACCCGCCTCTTCGGCGGCAGCAATCGAGCCATAATTGCCCGAGCCCAGCACAATATACAGCCCCGAGAAATCAATACCGCCCAGAAACAGGCTGATGATCGGGTTGATCAGGTCAGCCACCAAAGAGCCGACAATCGCGGTAAAGGCCGCGCCGATGATGATCCCGACGGCCATGTCCATGACATTGCCTTTGGCGATGAAATCCTTGAACTCTTGAATCATTTCCGTCCCTTCTCCACTGTCACACAGTGCTTTTTGTGCACCCGCGCAGGGCTTTAGCACATTCCCGCGAGGGTTTGCGATAAATCCGAGAGAGTGCATGGGGAATTACCACGGCCACCTCCCCGCAATCGTGGCATGCGGGACGGTCTGCAAAGGGCTCAGAACCGCTCCAGCAAACGCTTGAGATAATCGAGTTCCACATCCGGGCGCGCGCCTTCGCCCGCGCGTTTGCGTATCTCCTCAAGCAACTCCCGCGCCCTGCGATACACATCATCGCCCTGCAAGAGACTGTCCTGCGTTCCCGCCTGCCGCCCCTGTCCGGCCTGGCGCCCGAGGGGATCGGCCTGCGCTTGCCCCGGCGGTCCTTCTGAATCGCCCTGGCCACCGGAATCTTGCCGCTCGGCCATCGCTTCGCCCATGTTTCGCATACCCTCGCGCAGCGCCTCCATGGCCGCGGCCTGATTGTCGATCGCCCCCGCCAGATCGTCGCCGCGCAGCGCCTCTTCGGCCCCTTGCATCGCGCGCCCGGCCTGTTCGAGCGCGTCGCGCGCGGCCTCTCCGGCCTCGCCGCCCAGTTGCGGTAGCCCCTGCCGCTGGCGCTCCAACTCTCGCCGCAGCGCCTCTTGCCGTTCGGCAAGTGATCCCTCGGCGCCCTCAGCCTGATCTTGGCCTTCGCCGCCCTGGCCTTGTTCCGCGCCGCCTTGTCCGCCTTGACCCTGCTGGCCATCATGGCTCTCGCCGCGACCTTCGCCACCGCTGCGGCCCTCATTACTCTGCGATTGACCCGATTGTGCACCGGGATTGAATTGCTCCTGCAAATCGCGAAAAGCCTGATCCGACAACCCTTGCTGTTCGCGCAATGTCTCAGCCAAGCCCTCCATCGCCTGCTGGCCTGGCGACTGGCCTTGCTGGCTGCCGCCTTGCGTGACCTGCATGTTCTCCATCATCTGCTGGAACTCTTCAAGCGCCTGCTGCGCCTCGGCATGGCGGCCCTGTTCCATCAGTTCCTGAATGCGGTCCATCATGTCCTGCAGATCCTGTTGGTTCATCCGCATCATGTTCTCGGCGCTGCGCTGATCGCTGCCGTCGGGGTTCTCGCGCTCGGCCTGCTGCATCTTCTGGCGCAGATAATCCTGCGTCGCGTCGCGCAAATCCTGCATCAGGCGCGCAATCTCGTCCTGGCTGGCGCCGTTCTTCATCGCCTCGCTCAGTCGTTCTTGTGCTGCACGCATCCGTTCCAGCGCATCGCCCAGATCGCCATCTTCCAGCAACACCCCCAAGTCCCAGAGCGCCTGCGCGATCTCGTCACGCTCGGCCTCGTCCAGCCCCTCGCTCTGAGCCATCGCCTCCAATTGCCGGATGATCGTCCGCAGCCGCAAATAGGTCTTTTCAGAGCGGAAGAGCCGACCTTCCGGCTTGTAGGACGCGGCCCGCAACACCTGCGCCACGCGCCCCGCGTTTTCGCGCGACCACAAGAGATCGCGCCGCTGCTCGATCACCGCCGCCGCCATCGGATCGAAAAACCGCCGCGCGGGCAGGGCCATCTCGAATGGAGCGGAGTGCCCTTCTTGGCCCGCCGCGTCCGTAACCTGCAAGCGCAGTATTACAGGAAAATGCGCCCAGGGATGCTCCGAGAGGTTCTCGACCAACGTCTCGGTAAACGCGGTCCGGTCACCGGCCAAGGGCATCGGCAGATCAAGCCGGATCGCCTCGCGCGGCTCGGGTTCCACCGCCAGACCGTGCAGCCTCTCCACCCGCGCCAGATCAAGCGCAAAGACCGCCTCGCCACTCACCACGCCGTAATCGTCGCGCGCGGCAAAAGGCTGGCTCATCTGTCCGTCAAAGGCGGTGCGCGCATCGCGCGCCACCACCTCGACTTCGGGGGCGCCATCTGCCAGCGCCGCAACCATCCATTCGCGCCCTCCCGGCCCGTCAATTCGTATAGCGCCCGAGCGTATTACCGCGAATTGTTGCTCAGGATCGGTGGTTATGGCGCCTGCACCCCGGCCCGAAACCGTTTCGGTCAGGCCCAGCGCACCCACTTCACCATAGAACCGTAGGGTAATCCGGCTGCCTTCCGGCACGTCCAGCACCGCGCCCTGATCCGCGAGATAGAGGCTTGGCAATCTCGTGTAGCCGGGCGGCTCGATCCAGCCTTCCCATGACGGACCGGCGGCCAGCGCCGTGGCACGCGCGCCCCCCGGCACCATCTCTGCCACCGAACCGGCCCGCCAGACCGAACCAAAGAGCAATGCAACGACCAGCCCCAAAAGAGCGATATAGCGCAAACCAAAGCAATCGTGGCGTGACAGCCGCAAATCCGGCTCGACTGCACGGGCGCGCGCCGCGCGTGCCGCCATCCGCGCCTGATGCGCCCGCCAGAGCGCCGCCGACCCGGTATCGCCGGCACCAATCGCCTGCACATCCGCCAGCGCCGCAAGCGGCCTGCCCGGCATGGCATCATCCAGCCGCGCCAGC
>JBLRXE010000130.1:0-6689 GCA_047920895.1 Roseovarius sp. | reverse complement strand
CCCACGGCCAGCAGCGCGTGTGAGGCCAGCACCGTGCCCGAGACGAGCGCGCGGGTGCCGCCCTGCATCTGGCGCACGGGATGTTCGATGGTGCGCCAAGAGAGGATGGAGAGGACAAAGGCAAGGGCGAGCCATGCCGTCGCCTCGAGAGGGCCCGCGTAGCCATCGCGCCAGTAGGAGGAGAGCACAAACACCGGCCAGTGCCAGAGATAGAGCGAATAGGAGATGAGGCCGATGAATACCGGGGCCGGGTGCATCAGCGCGCGGTTGACGCGGTTGGCATCGCGGCCATTCATCAGGATCAGCAGCGTGCCCGCCACCGGCAAGAGCGCCTGCCAGCCGGGAAACCCCTCGGCCCGGATCAGGGTGATGGCGGCGAGGATCAGCGCCAGACCGGCCCATGAGAGCGCCGGGTGGAGAGCAAAGCTCAACCTGCGTTCCTGCGCCGCGATGGCGAGAAGGACGCCTGCCAAAAGCTCCCATGCGCGAAAGGGGAAGAGGTAAAAGGCCGCCGTGGGCGAGCGGGGCGTGAGCCAGAGGCAAGCGGCAAGCGAGAGCGCGGCGAGGGCCGCAAGGATCATGGGCAGCGTGGGCCGCCAGCGGACAAGGGCCAAGAGGAGGAAGGGCAGCACGATGTAGAACTGTTCCTCGACCGCCAGAGACCATGTGTGCAAAAGCGGCTTTTCCTCGGACGCGCCGTCGAAATAGCCCGCTTCGCGGTAGAAATGGATATTGGAGAGATAGACCGTGGCGGCGATCAGGGATTTGCCGAATTCGCGAAACTCGAACGGCAAGAGGATGAGCCAGCCCATCACCAGCGTCGCCGCCGCCATGGCGAAATAGGCGGGGGCCAGACGGCGCAGGCGGCGCAGGTAGAAACGGGCAAGGCGGATGCGCCCGGTTTCGCGCAGGTCCGCCCAGAGGATGCCGCCGATCAGAAAGCCGGAGATGACAAAGAAGATGTCCACGCCGACAAAGCCACCGGGGATACCCGGCATCCCGAAGTGATAGAGCACGACCGACAGCACCGCGATGGCGCGCAGGCCGTCGATTTCGGGGCGGTAGGCGGCGGCGCTCATGCGGCAAAGACCTCGGGCAGCGGGGCCTTGGCCAGCAGGGCGTCATAGACGCAGCGCACTTGGGAAGCCTTGGCAGCCCATGTCGCCTGTTCCAGCACCCATGCGCGGCCCGCCTGCCCCATGGCAGCGAGGGCGGCGCGGTCTTGGGCAAGGGTCTCCAACGCCGTGGCAAAGCCAGCGATGATCTCGGCCCGCGTGCCCAAGGGCACCTTTAGGCCGCGCGCGGCGGTCACCAACTCGCCGGGGCCTGCGTAATCGACGATCAGCGGCGGCACGGCCAAGGCCATCGCCTCGAGCACCACGCCGCCGCCGAATTCACGGATCGAGGGGAAGGCGAAGAGGTGGCAGGTGGCCAGCACGTCCTGCACGGCGCGATGATCCAGCCAGCCGTGAAAGGTGATGGCATGGGTCACGCCATGGGCATCGGCCTGCGCGCGCAACGCGGGCATCATCGGCCCGTCGCCCACCAGATCAAGGTGCAGGTGCCCCGCGCGCAGCATCGGGGCCGCCGCCTCGATCAGCATGTCGGGGCCTTTGTAGGGCACCAGCCGCCCGACAAAGGCGGCGCGCAGGGGGCCATCCGGCGCAGGCGCGGCGATGCGGGAAAAGCGGGCGGGGTCGATGGCGTTTTCCGGCAGATAGACTGTTTTGGCGCGCGCAAAGGCGGGCAATTCGCCCATCGTATGACGAGAGCCTGCGAAGATTGCGGCGCTATGGCGCAGGGTTGCGGTGCGGCCCGGCAGCGCCTTGTAGGCGCTGCGCAGGTAGCTGAGGTATTCACGTTCGCGCCGCCGCTCGGCGTCAAAGCCCGCGGGCCATGGCACGCCACCATTCAGCGGCCCAAGGACAAAGGGCACGCCTGCGGCCGCACATTTGCCCGCGAGGGATGAGGAAATCGTCGGGCTGAGCGGGGTGATGCGATGGACGATGTCATAGTGTCCGGCGCGGATGGCCGCGCCAAACTGTCGCCAGACCAGATGCTCGAACCACGGATAGCTGATGGCGTTGATCAGTTGCAGCGTGGTCCAGCCCCTGCCCTGCCCCATGCGCAGCCGCTCGCCCAAGGCCCAGAGAGGGCGGGCGATGGCCTCGGAATCGATGGCGGTGAAATCCACGCCCTCAACCATGCCTGCGCGCAGGAACGCGTCGCGGTTGCGGATCTGCGTGACGATATGCACCTCGGCCACCTCACGCAACGCCGTGGCCAGTGACCAGCCGACCAGCGGCACGCTGACCCATTCGGGATTGGCGGCCTCGGCAATGGCCAGCACGCGGGGGCGGGTCATCGTGCGCGCCTCACAGGATCGACCGCCAGCCCAAGGGGCGGCGCTGCTCTTGCAGGATGGGCCCGGCGCTTGACAATGGATCGCCGTGACGCGCGGCTTCGGCCAGCCCCAGCACCGCCCCGGCAAAGAGCCATGTCAGCGGCGTGAGCGTGGCGTTGGGCAGCATGTCAATCAGGTTGATCGCCAGCAGCAGCGCAACAGGCCCGATCAGGCGCAGATGCGCGCCATTGCCCAGACGGCGGCCATAGACCCAGAGCATCAGGACCGGCAGGGCGATGAGGCTGAATTCGGCCAGATACCCGACCCAGCCAAAAATCCCGATCAGGATGATCCAGCGCCCGTCGGTCACGGTCTCGATCACGCCGGTCACGGGATCGAGGATATGGTTGCGCCCCCAACTGCCCCAGCCAAAGAGCGGCTTTTCAAGGGCGCGCTGCATCAGGATATTCTCGTTATCAAGGCGGAAGCGCAGGGAATAGGCGCGTTCAGGATCAACCCGGCCTGCCTGTTCGAGAATCCAGTCCACCGGGATCAGGCCTGCCCCCTTGAGCACCGGATAGCTGATGGCCATGATCGCCATGAGCCCGGCGATGCGGATCTGCATCCGGGGGGGCAGGAACAGCACCAGAGGCGCCAGATAGACGCCATACATCAGCGAGCCCAGCGATTTGCACAGCACCAGCACGCCCCCGAGATAGAGCGCCGCCAGAAGATACACCACCCGCCGCCGCATGTCCGCCTCGCGCGCAAGGGCAAGGGCGCAGGTCATGGCCATGACGGTAAAGAAGGCGACCCAGAGGCCGTGATACATAAAGACGATGGGGCGGAACCCGCCCGCGCGCATCATCTGTTCAAAACTGTGCTGGAAATAGCCATAGATCCAGATGTTGAGCTGAGGTGAGAGCCGCACCTCCAAGAGCATCGGCAGCGAATAGATCAGCCCGCCCAGCATCAGCGCCATGACCAGTTCCCGCAGCCCCTGCGGCGTGGCCAGATGCTGCCGCGCCAAGAGGAACGGCACCAGCAGGATGAACTGCAAAAGGACAAGCGCCACCATATCCTTGAACCCCAGCGCGGGCAGGCCGATGCGCCCGTAGAACACCGGGTCGCCATTGGTGAGGACCGTAGCAACCGGGCTGAGGATGAAGAGCACGACGAGGACACGCGCCAGACGGCTCTGCGGCAGAAGCGGCGCGCGGCGGCGCGCGTAGATCAGGCAGATGAGGAAGGTCGCGACGCTGGGCAGCGATTCCTTGGTCAGGGGCGGCATCATTGGAAAGTCAAAGGCGGCGGGCGGCGGCGGCAGGAACATATAGGCGCCCAGGAGCGACCAGATCAGCGCGCGCTCGATTGGCCAGCGCTGGAACATCGCCAGCGTGATCAGCGGCCAGGCCGCCAGCATCAGATAGGCCAGAGCATTGGGCATGACGCGCCGGGCACCTCGTTTCGTCGGATTTGCGAGCCGCGCCCGCAGGACCATTCACGCCCTTATGGCTTGCTTTGTCGGGTATCCTATGCTGTAGTCGCAGTTCATTTCAACCAAATCAACGATGTAGGCGTCGATTGACGGATGGGATTACATCAATGCATCGCTTTGCAGGGAATTGTCTTTAAGACAAGGAGATAGCCGCCGATGGCAGAGGCACAACCGCTACGCCTGGCCTATCTCTGCGATCAGGACCCGGAGGATCACCATAGTTATTCCGGTGGAAATCTGAGGCTTCTGGCCGCGCTGCGCGCGCATGTTGGCGATGTGACGGTGCTCGGCTCTGGATGGCATGCGGCACAGCCCGCCCGCACCGCGATCGAGGCGCTGCCGGAGGCGCTGACCATCCGGGCGCGGTGGCGGGCGCATCTGATGCTGGCGCGGATAATCGCCAGAGGCGTCGAAGCGGAACTGCGCGCCGGGCAGTATGACGCGGTGTTTTGCGCCTATGGCTTTCAATCTCTTGCCGGGCTGCGCCTGCCCTATCCGATGTTGCGGGTGTTCACCTCGGACGCGACACCGACCGTCTACAAACAGTCCGAAATCGGCGCGACCTTTGGATCGTATCTCAAGCTGTCGCGATGGCTCGACCCACAGATTCAAAAGATCGAGCGGGCAGTCTTGCAGAAATGCGATTTGCTGTTGTGGCCGAGCGCGTGGCTCAAATCCGAGGCGGATCGGCTGCATGATCTGAGACCCGAGCGGTCCTTGATCGTGCCTTGGGGGGCGAATGTGGATGATCCCGGCCCCCCGACCCCGGTGCCCTTGCGACGGGACGGGCCGGTCAAGCTGTTGGTGCTGGGACGGGATTGGGTTGCCAAGGGCGGGCCGGTGGCCTTTGAGACGATGCAGATCCTGCGCGCGGCCGGTCACGATGCGCGACTGACGGTTATCGGCTGCATTCCGCCCGAGGCACATTGCACCGAGCATGTGACCGTGCATGGGCATCTGGACAAATCCATTCCCACAGAAAATGCCGTGCTGACCGACGCTTTGCGCACGGCGCATTTCATGGTCATGCCCTCCTTCGAATCCTACGGGTTCGCCTTTTGCGAAGCCTCGGCGTATGGGATGCCATCGCTCTGTCTGGATGTGGGCGGGGTGCCGGTGCGGGATGGGGTGAACGGGCACAGTCTGGCCCCGGACAGATGCGCCGAAGATTTTGCCGCGCATATCCTGCGCTATATCCGCGCGCCGAAAACCTATGACGCGCTGCGCGAAACCACGCGTCAAGAATACGAAACCCGCCTCAATTGGCGGGTCTGGGGCGAGACGACGCGCGCGCATCTGATACGCGCGCGGGCCGCGCTGTTGCAGGGCTAGGCCATACCTGCGGTTGCGGTCTCTAGCAGCCGGTCCCGCGCAGCACCACGCGGAAGGTGCACATCATGACGCGCAGATCGGTCCATAGGGACAGCTCACGCAGATATTTCGTATCGAACTGCGCGCGTTCCGCAAAGCTGCTCTCGTTGCGCACGGAAATCTGCCAATAGCCGGTGATGCCGGGGCGAAGGGCGTAATAGCCGGTGCCGGGATAGAGCGCCTTTTGATCGGGCATCATGGGGCGGGGGCCGACGATCGACATGTCACCGATCAGCACGTTCCAGAGCTGCGGCACCTCGTCGAGCGAGGTCTTGCGGATGAGGCGGCCAATCGGGGTGATGCGGGGATCATGCCGCAGCTTTTGATGCGCGTCCCATTCCGCACGCCGCGCGGGATTGGAGGCAAGACAGGCCTCAAGCTGGGCATCGGCGTTTACAACCATGCTTCGGAGTTTCCACATTCGGAAGATGCGGCCATTCTTGCCAACCCGGTCCTGCGCGTAAAAGGGTGCGGCGCCATCGCGGGCAATCAGGACGCAGAGCACCGCCACAACCGTGACCGCAGCCGGTGCCGCCAGCAAAACCACAATGGTATCCAGAACGCGTTTGAAAAAGTTCGCGTAGACTTTAATGACTTTGGATCCGGTCGTCGGATTCTTGATAAAATGGACACCGTTCCGGCGCAACGGCGCCGCAGCAAATCTAAATGACATGGCAGCTCTCCCCAGAGACTCAAAACGCCAAACCTATCGACCACATACCGCGCCTTGCCTGTTGCCAGTCCTGTGCCGGATAGACGGAGCACAGCGACTGGCAATTATGTCCGAAACATGGCACCAATGACGCCAGATTTCGGCAGGCTTGACCGCATTCAATGCGTCACTTCCTGCATATGACTTCAGTCGAAAACTTTAACCCGAAGATACGACAGGCCAATGCCCCCACGGCCTTTCGTTGCCATATTTACGAGTTATTAAAGTAACTTACTTGTTGATGCACCGTGATCCCGACCAAGTCAATGACCCTGAAAAAATACAACCAAGGGGTGTTTTGCACCGCCAGAACGACCCAATCAAAAGCAACGGGCAGATTTGCGTGCGCCCACATTTAGCCGTAAATATCGCAGTCGGTTCTTGCGAACTACGACCGGATCACGCCACATTTTAACCACAAATTGCCCCGGCAACTGTCAACAGGATCACAGGTGGCTTTGGCCGTGGCACAGAGAATTGTTGCTCAACCAGAAACAACAATTCAATAAGCGGCGGATTGCCACAAAAATAAGGAGAGAATTACCGAGACAGGCGCAAGGCAAGGCTTGCAGCCCAAGGTAATGTTGCGGCTTGGGAAACGCAGGATTGCGACCGGCGCGGACAGGGGCGCAGATGCGCAGCGCCTGACCGCACGACACAAGCCCGCCACATTTCTGACACGTTTAAGGAGAGCCTTGGCGCGTCCATTTTGGACGCAGAGCGGCCTTGCGGCGTGAAATTGCGGCGAATCACCCGGTCAGACA
>JBLRXE010000129.1:0-6754 GCA_047920895.1 Roseovarius sp. | reverse complement strand
GCGGACTTCAGGCGTGGGGCTGATCAAGGGGGCCTGGAACGACCCCGCCGACAATATGCCGATGACGCGCCTTCTGGTGCGCCCGGCCCTGAATCAGATGTTTCCGGGCCTGGCGCACCTGCGCGCGCCCAACTCCGGGATCTATGCCTTCAACAAGGCCTTGATCGCCTATGACGGGCTTGCCACCGATTACGCGGTCGATCTGGATGTCATGCTGCGCGTGCATGCGGCGGGTCATGGCGTGGCCGAGGTGGATATAGGCCGCATCGTTCACGACACCCGCGATGTCACGCATTACAATGGCATGGCCGAGCAGATTTTTGCCTTTTTCCTCAGCCGTCAGCCCCGCATGCTGACGCACGAGATGGTCGTTCTGGCGCAGGATGGCGCGCAGGTGATCCATCATGCGCTGGGGGCCATCGGCCACCGCCTTGCGGCGGGGGTGCGCGTCACAGTGTATCTTGAGGATTGGACTGAGCTTGGGTCGCATGTGCTGCGCGATGTGCTCGGGGCCTATCCCACCGTCCGGGTTCTGCCGCTTGATGAGGCCGCTACGTTTTCGTCGCATGCGAATGCCACCGGGCTTTGCGTTCTGGCACCCTATCCGCGTGCGGGTGGGGGCGCGGCGCTCTCCGAGGCGGTTGCGCTCTTCGAGGCCAATCACGACCATCTGCCGGGCGCGCTCTGGCTGATGCCGACCCATGACACCGGGCGCGAGATCACCGGGTTTGCGCCGGACTTTATGCCCGATGTCTCGGACGGTCTCGCCCTCAAGCAAGCCGCGCTCGAGGGTCTGGGCGCCGCCGTGCCGCCGCCTGCCGGTCTTGGGCGGGAAATCTTTCAGAGCTATGCCTCCCTGCCGGACGCGCTGCGCCCCGGCTATGGTCCGATCATCGGGCAGCGGCATCCCTCGGTCGGTAATTTCTGAAACAGCCGCGTGCGTTCTGCCGTCAGAATATCAAAACGCCCCGCAATGCGTGGGGCGTTTTGCGGGGCGCCGGTCGTGGTCAGGCGCCTTTGAAATTCACTTCGCCCTCATGTTCCAGCGCGCGCTCCTGCGCCTGTTTGCGCATGGCGGAATCCTTGTTGTGGCGGTGGCGCATACGGCCGTATTGCCCAATCCCCACCGCCAAGAGGATGATTGCCCCGCCGGGGATCAGGCCCGGTCCGGGGTCTTCGCCCAGCATCACCATGGCAATCAGGATCGCCGCCAGCGGCGAAAATGACGTGGCCAGCGACACATCGCCCGAGCGTGCGTATTTCAGCCCCAGCGCCCAGGCGAATTGCCCGCCGATCACCACGACCAACGCATAGATCCAGACCCATTGCCAGACGACGGGATGAAACACATCCTCGAAATGGCGTGGACCAAAGAGATAGATGGCGAGGAAGAAATAGAAGGTCGTGCCCACGGCAGTGCGATAGATTGCGAAAATGCCCATCGGGATGCCGCGTAACCCGGTGCGCGCGATCAGTGTCGAGGCGATATAGGACAGCGTGGCCAAGAGCGCGCCGATCTCGCCCTTGCCGAGGTTGAGCGCCGTGCCCTCACTGTTCATCAGGATCATCACCGCCGCGCCGCAGAGCGCCACGAGGCCGGCGACAAAGGCCCAAGGCTCGAACTCCTCGCGCAAGAGCAGCCAGGCCGCCAGCACAAAGAGCGGCGGTTCGATCCGGCCCATCAGCACCACATTGGTCACGGTCGTATGTTCTAGCGCGTAAAAGAACAGCCCCGGCGTCAGCGCCGAGGAAAAGAACGCCGAGAGCGTGAGGATGACCCAGTGTTTCGCGGTCAGCGCGCGCAGGTTCTTCCACGTCCAATCCCGCCAGAACATGATGACCATCGGCACCATGGACATGAGCGAGCCGACAAAGAGCAGGTTGCAATAGGTGATGACATTGCGCCCCATCACACGGTTTTGCGATCCGATATCAGCGAGCAGCGAGACGAGCGAATTTGACGAGGCGTAGATCAGCACCGCCACCCAGGCGAGCGTGGCGCCCATCATGACTTTGGAAGCATCCGGAATGATCTGTGTGCTGGCATGACTCATGGCGTGCTCCTGAACCTTGACACCGAAACCTGCGCCCATAGTGTGCCGCAACCGTTGCGGGTGCAACAAACGCCCGCGCACAGGCGGTCACGTTCGCCTGAGGCCCGCGAAATATTGTTTCAAGGGCGGCGCGCGCGTCACGCTTGCGTGGGCGACCGTGAAATTTTGCGTGATTTCGGTTGTAAATCGCGGCGCGGGGGGCAAGTTTGCGCGGCATCGGGCCTGTGCCCGTCCTGACCATCTAGGGATATTCGCATGACTACCCCCTCTGACACGTCGGCCTCCGGCTTTGTCACCATCTTTGATGACACCTATGATCAACCCGATTGCCGGGCCTATTTCCGCATGATGGATCGGCTGGGCTATCGCAACCAGCATCACGCGGTCGCGGCCTTTCGGGCGGGGTTGGCCGAAGTGATGCGGTTGCGTGGGCTTGGGCAGGCTCGGATTATTGATTTCGCCAGCAGTTATGGCATCGTCAGCGCGCTCATGGCGCATGAACTTAGCCTGGCTCAGGTCTTTGCCCGCTACCGGCAGCCCGCGTTCGACAGCGCCAGTGCCGCCGAGGTGATCGCCTGGGATCGTGACTGGCTGGCGGGGCTGCGCAGGTTCGCGCCCGCGCTGCATGTGACAGGCATTGACGTGATGCCCAATGCGGTCGCCTATGGGCGCGCGGTTGGCCTCTTTCAATCCGGTTTTGTTGAGGATCTGGAGGAGACAGAGCCGTCGCATGCGCTCGCCTCGGAACTCGCGCGCTGTGATATGATTGTTGAATGTGGCTCTGTTGCACAGCTGATGCCGGGCGCGCTCGACCGGATGTTGGCCGCCTGCGGCCCGGTCAAGCCCTGGGTCATGACCTCGCCCATTCGGGGCAATGAGCGGCCCGAGGCGATGGCGGTGCTGCGCGCCCATGGTCTTGTGGTCGAGCGCCTGCCGATCCCCCCCTTCATCCATCGCCGCTTTGAGGGGCCGCAGGAACAGGCCCGCGCCATCGCTAATGCGCAGGCCACGGGGCATGACACCGAGGGGGTGGAAACCACAGGCCATTTCCACGCGCAGATCCTATTGGCTCGCCCCGAGGCGGAATGCACTGACCCCGCTGACTGGCCGCTGCCGGTGACTGTGCCCCCCCTGGCTGAAGCTGCCGCCGCATAAATCGTTGTCGGGCCATGCGGCTGCGGCTATTATCCGCGAGTTGAGCATAGCCTGTTTCGTGATACGTTCAGACCCCTTCAGGATTAACCCACAATGCCCTCTTGCCCCGTCTCCGTCAGACCCCATGCGCGCAACCCGTCGCGCAGGAGTTGAGACCGTGCGCAGGCTGGGGTTCTCACATTTTCCGCGGCTGTCTTTTGCGGGTTTGGCACGGGGCAGATCGGGCTGACCTTGCTGGCGCGCGGGGCTATGCCGCCAGAGCCAGTGCAGATCACCGCCGCCTTGGCCGCTGTCGAGAGCGCGACAGAGGCGCCTCTGCCCGAGGAGTGGCCGGCCGTATTTGACCCCTATGTGCCCGACCCGCCCAAGGCCCCGATTCTGGCCAAGAAGGTATATAAATACCGCTCGTCGGGATGGTTGCGGGCGGCGAGAGCGGTTGGGCCATTCTCACCGCCTCAGATGGCGACCGGCTGATCGACGGCGAAACCGTGGTCGAAATCGCCCCCGATGGTGTCTGGATCGAGCGCGCGGCAGAGCGTGTTTTGATCGCCTTCGAGGAAACGCCCGACGAGATGATGGCGCGGATGATGGTGAATGGCGTGGTGCCGGAAGACGAAGCCGAAATTCCGGCCAGTGCCCTTTCCGGCAGCGATCCGCGCCGTGTTCTGGGCCGTGCGGGCAGCGTGCGGATGGTCTCGGTCGGTAGCAACGCAGCAGAGATCTTTCCCGAGATCAAATATGTGATCAAGATCCTCAACCGTGGCCACGAAGACTTTGCGCCCGCCGACGATGGCACCTTTCCGCGCGTGCCGGATTCCAGCTTTCCGTTTGACGGGGTCAATTTGAACCAGCCTTTCGATGCCGGTTTTATCGACCGGGCGGCGCAAACCCGGCGCTTTCCCCGCTTGCCCTCGGCTCTCAGATTCGCGGACCGATAGACCATGACCGCGCCGCTTTTGCCCTTTACCCTGGCGCGCGATCAACAGGTTCTGGTCGAAGGCGCGCGGCTCTTGATCGGTCCCGGTGCCACGGCCCTTGGCCTGCGCCGTGCGCGCCGGGCCTCCGACCTCCATGTCGAGCCGCATGACCGAACGCGCGGCGGTGTTGGTGGAATCCTGGCTCACCAATGAACGCAAGCGCGTCTCGGCCCTGATCGACCCACTTTTGATGATGATCGTGGGGGCGCTCGTGCTGGTGATCGTGTTGGCCATCCTCTTGCCGATCTTCGACCTTCAGTCCTCAGTTGGCTGATCTGATGTCAGCGGATATGTCTTGCGTGACCGAACGTCGCTTGGCATAACCGCGCCATGACCCAGCCCAACGCCCCCAGCCTTCGAATTCGCATCGTCTTTGGCGAAGACGCGATGCTGGGGCCGGGCAAGGCTGATCTCTTGGAACGCATCCGCGACACAGGCTCTATCGCCGCCGCCGGGCGCAGCATGTCCATGAGCTATAAGCGCGCGTGGATGTTGGTGGAATCGATGAATGCCGCCTTTCGTGACCCGCTGGTCGAATCGAACCGAGGCGGGGCCAAGGGTGGCGGTGCCCACCTGACCGAGACAGGCGCCGAGGTGCTCGCCAATTACCGCAAGCTCGAGGATATCATGGCCGAGGCAGGGGCGGCGCGGATCGGCGCGATCCAGTCCCTGCTCAGGGATATTCCCGACGGTAAATAACGCTTGCCTCTGATCCCCTGTCTTGCGATATGTTTTCACAATCATATCAAGGCCGGGAGAGATTGGTGATGCGTTTGAAATATCTGCAAACCGCAGTCGCCTGCGCGCTTGGACTTGCCTCTCTGATCTCCACCACGGCCCGCGCCGAGACGATCACCGTTTTCGCCGCCGCCAGCCTCGCCAATGCACTCACCGAGATCGAGGCGGGTTTTGAGGCGGCCACCGGCCATGACGTCTTGTTCGCCTTCGCTGGCTCCTCGTCGCTCGCCCGCCAGATTCAGCAGGGCGCGCCTGCCGATATTTTCATCTCTGCCAGCCCCGACTGGATGGATGCGATTGAGGCGGACGGGCTGATCGAGCCGGGCGCGCGCTTTGATCTTTTGGGCAACAGCCTCGTTTTGGTGGCACATGGCGAGGCCGCAAGGATCGAGATCGGACCGGACCTTGATCTGGCGGGCCTGCTGGGGGGGGGGCGGCTGGCCATGGCGCTGGTCGAAAGCGTGCCCGCAGGCGTCTATGGCAAGGCCGCGCTGGAACATTTCGGGTTTTGGGGCGCGGTCGCGCCGCAGGTGGCGCAGGCCAACAATGTGCGCGCGGCACTCGCCTTTGTCGCCACCGGCGAGGCGCCCTATGGCATCGTTTACGCCACCGATGCGGCTGCGGAGCCGCGTGTTACCATTGTCGGCACCTTCCCCCAGGACAGCCATCCGCCGATCATCTATCCGGTCGCCGACCTTGCCAACCGCGACATGCCCGCCGAGGCAGAGTTTCTCGCCTACCTGCGCGGACCTCAGGCGCGCACCGCCTTCGAGCGGCAGGGCTTTACCATGCTGGCGCAATAGCCCATGACCGAGTGGCTCAGCCCTGCGGAATGGGATGCGGTGCGCCTCTCCTTGCGGGTGGCCTTTTGGGCCACGCTGATCAATCTGCCGGTTGGCCTATGTCTGGCCTACGCGCTTGCACGCGGGCGCTTTCCGGGGCGTGGCCTCTTGAACGTAGCGGTGCATCTGCCGCTGATCATGCCGCCGGTGGTGACGGGATACCTGCTCTTGCTGGGCTTTGGCGCACGCGGCCCCATCGGTGGCTTTCTCGAGAGCACGCTTGGCCTCAGCTTTGCCTTCCGATGGACCGGCGCGGCACTGGCTGCCGGTGTCATGGCGCTGCCCTTCATGGTGCGCGCCGTGCGCCTGTCGATCGAGGCTGTTGATCCCAAGCTGGAACAGGCGGCGGCCACATTGGGGGCCTCGCGCCTATGGGTGTTCCTGACCGTGACGTTTCCCCTGATCATTCCAGGCATTCTCGCGGGCACCGTGCTGACCTTTGCCAAGGGCATGGGGGAATTCGGCGCGACCATCACCTTCGTCTCCAACATTCCGGGGCAGACCCAGACGATCCCGCTGGCCATCGACCTGCTTCTCGATACGCCGGGGGGCGAGGCGCGGGCGGCACGCCTCGCAGGGCTGTCGATTGCGCTGGCGGCATCGGCGCTGGCCCTGTCAGAATGGCTCTCACGGCGGGTTGCGGCCCGTGTCGGGGGGCAATGATGCTTGATGTCTTTCTGCGTCACAGGCTTGGGGCCTTCACCCTCGATGCGCAGTTTCGCGCGCCGCCCGGTGTCACGGTGCTCTTTGGCCGCTCCGGTTCTGGCAAGAGCAGTATCGTCAACGCCGTGGCGGGGCTTTTGATGCCAGACGAGGGCCGGATCGTGTCGGGCGACCGGGTGCTGCTCGATACCGCCGCCGGTGTTTTCCTCAAACCGCAGCGCCGGCGGTTGGGCTATATCTTTCAGGAGGGGCGGCTTTTCCCGCATCTCACCGTGCGCCAGAACCTCGGCTATGGCGCGTGGTTCGCCCCCAAGGATGCCCCGCG
>JBLRXE010000128.1:0-6769 GCA_047920895.1 Roseovarius sp. | reverse complement strand
CCCGATCCGCTCCAGATTGGCGGTCTCGGCGGCGCGTACCACGGCGCGTTGCACGGTCTCGGCGCGGCGCAGAGCGATGTCGCGATTGGCGCCCGCTGGGCCATCGCCATCGGAGAAGCCGACAAAGACCAACCGCCGTGCATCGTAATGGCCCAGTTCCATCGCCCGCGCCAATTGCTCGACGTTCGAGCGTGATTGTGCATCGAGCCGCACCGACCCGGCCTCGAATCGAAACGTCGTGGTTAGACGCTTGAGAGGCCCCAGCACACGCACCATGCGCTGCAACTCCTCCAGCCCCACCTCTACGCCCGCCTGCGCAATTGCATTGACGAACCGGTCGCCTTGGGCGTTGATTTCGATTTCCTCGGGGGTCTGATCCACGAATCCGGCGCGCCGAATCACCAGTTGTGCCGAAGGATCACGCAGATAACCCAGAAACTCCCGCCCGAGCTTGGGCAGTCGGCGTGCGGGCAGATAGATAAAGAGGGGGGCCGTCAGCGGATAATCCTCGGTCTTGACAGCGCGGCGCGTGGCACTGAGGGCAAAACCACAGTCACCCGTCAGCGCCAGTTCCCAGGTTTCACGCCGTTCCGAGCGTGCGGTCAGACCAATTGCGAAAGGATCGCGCGCCACCGCCTCGGCAAAGGTCGCGCCGTCCGGATAACGCAACGCGCGCGCCAGAAGCTGCTTGCCTTCGGGTAGCAGCACCTGATCGACGCTGGCCTGCCCGATGCCAGTGGCCGCATCCCACAGATGCACCTCGATCGGGGCGTCCGGACCGCCGAATTCAGCCCAATTGATGATCGTGCCTGACAGCACCTGCGCTAATTGGCGCAGGCTGATTCCCTGGACCGGGTTGCTCGGTGCCACAACAGGAATGAGCGCATCGAGCGCCAGCACCCGCACTTGCCCCGGCGCCATCAGATTGCCCAAGCCACCCTCACGCGCGCGCGTGATTTCGTCCTGCCGCGCTTCGCGCAGGGTCATGGCGATATCGGCCTCGTTGGCCAGAAGATCGGCAAAACCCTCATCCGTATTGGTCAAGCGAAAGACGAATTCGCCGACGCGCGTGCCGACGCGCTGATACAGTCCAAAGCGCAGCTCTTGCGGGCTCAGATCCTCGCGCATCACATCGTAATCGCCGCGAATGGCAAAGGCCTCGATCAACGCGGGCATCAACACGCGTCCAATCGTCGGCGCACCGGAAAATACCAGCCGCGCCACATAATGTTCCAGATCAGGACACCCCGGCCCCTCACAGATCACACCCGAGCCATCGACCGTCAACTCGCCGTAGATCGTATCGACCCGGTAGAATTCACCGTCAAACCCCAACAGGTTGCCGGAAATCTCGACCGCGCCATCATGCGAACGCAGCGTGACATCCTGAGCCAAGGCCAAACCCGGCAGTGCCAGAAATGAAAGTGCGGCGAGAATCGCCGCACGCACAATTGTCATAGCTCGCCCCCTGCAAGACCGCGCCTCAGTTGGATGCGATCTTCAGGTCATTGAACAGGTTTTTCAACACAAGAAAGTCACCGATCCCCTCGCAATCGGGCATTGCGAGCACGATATCCTGCACGTTCAGCCCGTTCACGCCGGTTGCGATGGATTGCGCTTCGAAATCGCGGCCGCAATTGCCATCTGTCACCTGGGCCTCGACCTGCAAATGCACCATGCCGCTCCGAGAGGCCGAACCGGTGGGAAAGGTATAGACCTCAGCCCGCAACGCCTGAGTCAGCTTCGATTCGCCAAGAGATGTCAGAAACCCGCCTTCGCCCTTGAGTGCACGCGTATTGTCCTGACTGGCCCCGGCCCAGACATGGCCGGACGCGCCGAAATCAGCACCATATTCGAGCGCATGCACATGCAGAGCCTCTCCCCCTCGCCACTGCACGACAAAGCGATCATAGAGCGCCAGCGTTTCCACATTTGCAGTTGCAATCGCGCCCTGACCGTCCTCGAAGGCCGCGATGAATACCGCGGCCTCGGTCAGCGCCGGGACGCTGAGCCTGCTCTCACCCTGATCATCGGTCACGGCGGTGAACATCATACCATTGTGATGGAGCGTAAATCCGGTGTTGGGCTGACAGGGCGCGCTGAGCGTCACCTCCACCATGGCGGCGGCCAATGGACGTGCCTCCATGATGTAATCGCAGGCAAAGCTTGGTGCTGCCTCTTCCTCTGGAAGGGCGTCTGTCAGTGGCACATCCTTGGCCACCGCAAGCATCACCGGCGCCGAAGGCAGGGCCACGGGCGCTGGCGCAGCTATCGGCAGGGCCGCTTCGGCCGAGGTCAGTTCTATCTGGGTGATCTCGACTGGTGCCTCAATTGCCGGGGTGGGGGGAATGGCCGCGCTGTGCAAGGGGCGCTGCGCGCCCGCCTGCATGAAATACCCGATCCCCAACGCACAGGCGAGCGTTCCGCCTGCGGTGATGTAACGTCTTGCCTTGGACATACCACTCTCCCGGACACATCATTTGTCCCAGAGATAGTAGTGCTCAAAAATGGCCCCCTTATGGCGGGGAATGGGTGTCAATCGGGCGTGTGACCTAGGCCAGTCGCCCGTGACAATGCTTGAATTTCTTGCCGGAACCACAAGGGCAGGGATCGTTGCGGCCCGGATTTCCCCATGTTGTGGGGTCGCTTTCGTCAAAACCGGGCGCAGCGTTCTCACTGACCGGTGTCACCTCGCCCGTATCCGCCGCCGCCATCATCGCCGCGCGCTGCGCCGCCATTTCCTGCATCAACTGCTGTTGCTCGGCCTCGCTCATGGGACGGATCTGCGCCAGTTTCTGCGTCACATCCATGCGCAGGCTGTCGAGCATGTTCTCGAACAGTTGAAAGGCTTCGTTCTTGTATTCATTGAGCGGATCGCGCTGCGCATAGCCACGGAAGCCGACCACGCTACGAAGATGCTCGAGCGTCAGCAGGTGTTCCCGCCACTTGCCGTCAATGGTCTGCAAGAGGATCTGCTTCTCGATCATCCGCATGGTATCTGGACCGAACTGTGCCGCCTTGGCCGCCATCATCTCATCGGCGGCCTTCTCCAGTCGCGCGACGACCTCTTCATCGTCCACGCCGTCTTCGGCGGCCCAGTCGATCACCGGAAGGTCCATGTTCAGCTTTTCGATCACCGCCGCATAGAGCCCTTGGGTATCCCATTGATCGGCATAGGTCTTGGGCGGCATGTATTGATCGACCAGATCGTCGATCACCTCGCCGCGCATGTCCTTGATGATCCCGCTCAAATCCTCGGCGCGCATGATGTCCAGACGCTGTTTGAAGATAACCTTGCGCTGTTCGTTCATCACATCATCGAACTTCAGCAATTGCTTGCGGATGTCGAAATTGCGTCCTTCGACCTTGGCCTGTGCGCGTTCCAGCGATTTGTTGACCCAAGGGTGAATGATCGCCTCGCCCTCTTTCATCCCAAGCGTCGCCAGCACCTTTTCCAGCCGTTCAGATCCGAAAATCCTCATCAGATCATCCTCAAGGCTGAGGAAGAAGGCTGATTTTCCCGGATCGCCCTGACGGCCAGAGCGGCCGCGCAACTGATTGTCGATCCGGCGGCTCTCATGCCGCTCGGTGGCAAGCACAAATAGCCCGCCTGCGGCCTTCACGGCCTCTTCATCAGCGGCATGCTCGGCTTCGATCCGCTCGCGGATGTCCTCGGGGTCTGCTTCAGGATCGGCGGCGATGGCCTCCATTATCTTGAATTCGACATTGCCGCCCAGCTTGATGTCAGTGCCGCGCCCGGCCATGTTGGTGGCAATCGTGACCGCGCCCAGCTTGCCGGCATCGGCAACGATCTGCGCCTCTTTCTCGTGTTGGCGCGCGTTGAGCACGTTATGGGGAATTCCGGCCTCGGTCAGCAGCTTGCTCAGCATCTCGGATTTCTCGATGGATGTGGTGCCCACCAGCGTCGGCTGCCCCTTTTCATTCGCCACACGAATAGCGGTGACAATCGCCTCGAATTTCTCGCGAACGGTGCGATAGACAGCGTCGTCCTTGTCGATCCGCGCGATGGGGCGGTTGGTCGGAACCTCGACCACGCCCAATCCATAGATTTCACCAAATTCCTCGGCCTCGGTCAGGGCGGTGCCGGTCATGCCCGACAGCCTGTTATAGAGGCGGAAATAGTTCTGAAAGGTGACAGAGGCGAGGGTCACGTTCTCGGGCTGGATGGTGCAGCCCTCCTTCGCCTCGATCGCCTGATGCAGCCCGTCCGACAGGCGCCGCCCGGCCATCATCCGCCCCGTGAACTCGTCGATCAGAACCACATCACCACCGCGCACGATGTAATCCTTGTCCTTCTGGAACAGCTTGTGCGCGCGCAAACCCTGATTGACGTGGTGCACGATGGTCGTGCTCTCGGGATCATAGAGCGATTGCCCCTCGGGCAGAATACCGCGCGTCACCAGCAGGTTTTCGAGATACTCGTTACCTTCTTCGGTAAAGGTGACGTTGCGGGTCTTTTCATCCAGCTTGTAATGGTCGTCCTGCAATTCGGGGATCAGCGCATTGACCGTCTGATAGAGGCTGCTGCGGTCCTGACTGGGCCCCGAGATGATCAGGGGGGTGCGGGCCTCGTCGATCAGGATGCTGTCCACCTCATCGACCACGGCAAAGTTGTGACCGCGCTGGTTCATCTCCTCAAGCGAGGATTTCATGTTGTCGCGCAGGTAATCAAAGCCAAGCTCATTATTGGTGGCATAGGTCACATCGGCGGCATAGGCCGCCTTTTTTTCGGATTCGGGCTGTTGGGGATAGACCACTCCGGTGGTCATGCCAAGCGCGCCAAACACCTTGCCCATCCATTCAGCGTCACGCTTGGCAAGATAGTCATTGACGGTAACGATATGCACGCCCTTGCCCGAGAGCGCGTTGAGATAGGCCGGAAAGGTCGCGACCAGCGTCTTGCCCTCGCCGGTCTTCATCTCGGCAATATTGCCCTGATGCAGGAATATTCCGCCCATGAGCTGCACGTCAAAGGCGCGCAGGCCCAAGGCCCGGCGCGCGCCCTCGCGGCAATTGGCAAAGGCCTCGGGCAAAAGCGCATCAAGGCTCTCGCCCCCGGAAATCCGGGCCCGGAATTCATGGGTCTTGTCGATCAGGGCCTGATCGCTCAGGCCTTGATACTCGGGTTCCAGCGCATTGATCTTTGCGATCAGCGGGCGTGTCGCCCTGATCTTGCGGTCATTCGGGGTGCCGAAGATCTTTTTGGCGACCGTTCCAATACCCAACATGTTTTATCCGTTCCGGTGTTTTGCCTATCCGTGGCAGGCAACCGCTTGCCCCTGTTGTCGCGCCCCCTTAAAATGGGGCGCAAGACGGCGGTTCTGCCTTGGTCACAAGGCGATGTAAGGGCCAGCCGGTTGAGTGTCAACGCTGCGCACCCGCGCGCCCCGCCCCGCGGGCCCCACCAAAGGATGATTTCATGTTTCGCCCCCTGCTTTCCACCGCAGTTCTTGTCACCGGGCTTGCGTTTGGCGCGCCATCCCTCGCGCAGGACACCCCAAGCGCCGAGACGGTGATCGCCACTGTGGACGGCACCGACATCACCCTTGGCCATATGCTGGCGGTGCGTGCAGCACTGCCCGCGCAATATGACCAGTTGCCGCCTGAGGTTCTGTTCAAGGGCGTGCTCGATCAACTCATCCAGCAGGAATTGTTGAGCCAGGCGCATGAAGGCGAGATGTCGCGCGCCGCGGCGCTGCAACTCGAGAACGAGCGCCGCGCCGTTCTGGCCGCCGATGTGGCCGAGAGCGTGGTCAACGCCGACCTGAGTGAAGAACGCCTGCAAGCCGCCTATGAGGCGCAATTTGCCGGAGCCGAGGACGAGACCGAATACAAGGCCGCGCATATCCTCGTCGAGACTGAGGAGGCGGCGCAAAAATTGGTGACAGAGCTGGAAGGTGGCGCGAATTTCGCAGCGCTTGCGCAGGAGCATTCCATCGGCCCCTCTGGCCCCTCGGGTGGCGATCTGGGTTGGTTTGGCGATGGCGTGATGGTACCCGAGTTCTTCGCGGCCGTTGCTGTGCTTGAGGCGGGCACCGTGTCGGGCCCAGTTCAAACGCAATTCGGCTGGCATGTGATCAAGCTCAATGAGACCCGCATCAAGGAACGCCCGGCGCTGGACGCCGTGCGCGAGGAGTTGACCAACAGCCTGCGTCAGGAGACGTTCGATACCTTTATCGCCGCGCGCGAAGCAGCGGCCAAAGTGATCCGTACGGATACCAGTGCGTTGGACCCTGCCATCATCAACCAAACCGACCTGCTGGAGAACTGAGCCATGGGCGCCAAACCGCCGCTTTCCCCGCTTGCTCCGGCGGGATTTCCCAAGCTGCCCGCGATCGCAGGCGTCAGCTTTGCCACCACCGAGGCGGGTGTACGCTATCAGAACCGCACCGACGTGCTCTTGGTGAGCCTTGCGCCCGGCACAACGGTGGCCGGGGCCTTTACCCGCTCGGCCACCCGCTCTGCGGCGGTGCTGGATTGTCAGGACAAGATCGGCGGCGATCCCGCGCCCGGAGCCGCCATCGTGGTCAACTCAGGCAATGCCAACGCCTTTACCGGGCGGCGCGGGACGGATTCGGTGCAGGCCATCACCGAAGCGGCAGCCAGGACGCTGGGCATCCCGGCCTCTCGCGTCTTTTCCTCGTCAACCGGCGTGATCGGCGAGCCGTTGCCGCATGAGCGGATCATCGGCTGCTTCGACGATCTGACCGCCGCGCTGTCGCCCCACGCGATCGAAACCGCCGCCCGC
>JBLRXE010000127.1:0-6777 GCA_047920895.1 Roseovarius sp. | reverse complement strand
GCAGCGGTCTGCCGCGAACTGACCAAGAAATTCGAAGAGGTCCGGCGCGGCACGCTGGAGGAACTGGCACAAATCTGGGCCGATGCACCGCCAAAAGGCGAAATTGTCGTGATTATTGATCGCGGAAGTTTGGCGAAAATTAAGGAAGTTGATTTAGACCGGATGGTGCTGGAGGCGCTGACGGGGCACTCTATGCGCGACGCGGCGGATCTTGTGGCGGCGAACACGGGGTTACCGAGGCGGGAAATTTATCAACGCGCCTTGTTTTTGGCAAAGGGCGGGCAAACAGAGGTGGAATGAACCATGCAACAACTGGCGTTCGAGTTCGAGGTCATGGGCACGCCTGCGATTTTGGTATCGCCCGACCTCTTGCGCCGACAGGACCGGGGGCGGCGGGCCCATCTCTCGGGGCAGGCGGCGGAGGCGGGTGTGTTGCGCGCCTATGAGCGGCGCGGGGCGTCCCTCCTGCATCAGCGCTGGCGTGGTCAAAGCGGCGAGATCGACATGATCCTGCGTGCGCGAGACACTTATGTCTTTTGCGAGGTCAAAAAGGCGGCCAGCTTTGATCTGGCCATCGAGCGGCTGCATCAGGGCCAGATGCGGCGGATACATGCGGCGGCGTCGGAATATCTCGGCCTTTTGCCCGAGGGGCAATTGGCCCCTGTCCGGTTCGATCTGGGGATCGTGGATGGCCGGGGCGATGTGCGTATCCTCGAAAATGCCTTTGGTCATTTCTGAATTGCGCGCCCCGCGCTCTTGCCGCATGTAGGCAGGAGACGGTGAAAAGGGGCAGGATATGAAAATCGCCTTTCAGATGGACCCGATCGGGCCGATCAACATCAACGGGGACAGCACCTTTCGCATCGCGGAAGAAGCGCAGGCGCGGGGGTATGAGCTGTTTTACTACACGCCCGACCGGCTGGCCTTTGACGAGGGGCAGGTGACGGCGCGGGGCTGGCCACTGACGGTGCAGCGCGTGCAAGGCGACCATTTCCGACTGGGTGCGGAGCAGACGGTCGATCTGTCCACGCTCGATGTGGTCTGGCTGCGGCAGGACCCGCCGTTCGACATGTTCTACATCACCACGACCCATATCCTGCAACGGCTGAGCCCCGGAACGCTGGTGGTCAATGATCCGTTCTGGGTGCGGAATTACCCCGAGAAGCTGCTTATTCTCGATTTTCCCCAACTCATGCCGCCCACCGCGATTGCCCGCGATCTCGATACGATCCGCGCCTTCCGCGCGCGGCATGGCGATGTGATCCTCAAGCCGCTCTATGGCAATGGCGGCGCGGGCGTGTTCCACCTGCCCGAGAGCGACCGCAACCTTGCCAGCCTGCATGAAATGTTCACCGGGTTCAGCCGCGAGCCGCTCATCGTGCAGAAATACCTGCCCGCCGTGAGCAAGGGCGACAAACGGGTGATTCTGGTCGATGGCGAACCGATCGGGGCCATCAACCGCGTGCCCGCCACGGGCGAAACACGTTCCAACATGCATGTCGGCGGGCGCGCCGAAAAGGAGGAACTGACCGACCGCGACCGCGAGATTTGCGCCACCATCGGGCCGCTCCTGCGCGAGAAGGGGCAGATTTTCGTGGGCATCGACGTGATCGGCGATTACCTGACCGAGATCAACGTGACCTCGCCCACCGGCCTGCAAGAGTTGGAACGGTTTGACGGCACCAATGGCGCGGGGCTCATATGGGATGCCATCGAGGCGCGGCGGCGGTGAGCTGGCAGCTGCGCCTCTTGAACCGCCACCTGCGCTGGTTCGAGAAACCCGCGCTCGCGCGGCATGACAAGGACCGCCTCAGGCGGTCCTTTGCGTTCAAATCCCGGCTCTATTTCCACGCCCCCCTTGGCACGTCGTTTGAACGCGCCACCCTTGGCGGGGTGCCGGTGCAATGGGCGCGGGCCCGTGATATGCGACCTGCACCCGTGATCCTCTATTTCCATGGCGGGGCCTATGTCTTTGGCACCTCGACCACGCATCGGGCGATGTTGGCGCAGCTCTCGGCGTTGACCGGCCTGCCCGCCTGCCTGCCCGATTACCGGCTTGCCCCCGAGCATCCCTTTCCGGCGCAGATCACCGATGCGCTGGCGTGTTACCGCGCGCTCCGGGCCGAGCGGGACGTGATCCTTGGCGGGGATAGCGCGGGCGGCGGGCTGGCGCTGGCGCTCTTGCACGAAATCCTTGCACAAGACCTCGCCCCGCCCTTGGGCATCTTTGCCTTTTCACCGCTCACCGATGTCACCTATTCCGGCGCCTCCGTGACAGAGAATGCCGCGCGCGATTGCGTGCTGTCGCCGGACCGGATCGGCGAGATGCTGGGGATGTTTCTGGGCGCACAGGACCCACGCGATCCGCGCGCCTCGCCGCTCTTTGGTCAGTTCACCGGCGCGCCGCCCGTGTGGATGACCGTGGGCGATACCGAAATCCTGCGCGACGATACGCTGCGGATGCAGGCCGCGCTGGTGGCGCAGGGCGTGCAGAGCACGGCGACCGTCAAACCCGATCATCCCCATGTCTGGCCCATTTTTCACAATCTGCTGCCCGAGGCAGGTCAAACCCTGCGCGATCTGGCGGGGTGGCTCAGGTCTCTTTGACGCCCGCGATGCGAAAGCTGACCGCCTCGGCCACATGCGGCAGGCGGACATCCACGGAACCGTCGAGATCGGCAATGGTGCGCGCCACGCGCAAGACCCGGTGATAGCCGCGCGCCGTGAGACCAAAGCGGCTGGCGACGCGGGTGATCAGCGCGCGCCCCTCGGCATCGGGGGTGGCGATGTCGTCGAGCATCGCCCCTTCGGCATCGGCGTTGAGGCGCATATGGGCGTGGCCCTCAAAGCGCGCCGCCTGCACCGCCCGCGCCCCGGCCACGCGCTCTGCAACCCTGGCCGAGGCATCGCCAGAGGCGGGCAGGTCGAGATCGGCAAAGGCCACGGGCGGCACCTCGATCCGCAAATCAAAGCGGTCCATCAGCGGGCCGGAAATGCGGCCGATATAATCCTCGCCGCAGTTGGGGGCGCGCGAACAGGCGCGGTTCGGGTCCGAGAGATAGCCACATTTGCAAGGGTTGGCGGCAGCGATCAGCATGAAACGGCAGGGATATTTCACATGCGCATTGGCGCGGGCGACCATCACCTCGCCGCTCTCGATCGGTTGGCGCAGGGTTTCCAGCACGGTGCGGGGAAATTCGGGAAACTCGTCCATGAAGAGCACGCCATTATGCGCAAGGCTGATTTCCCCCGGCTTGGCGCTGCGCCCGCCGCCCACGATGGCGGCCATCGAGGCGGTGTGATGCGGCTCACGAAAGGGGCGGGCGCGGTTGATGCCCCCCTCGGACAAGAGCCCGGCAAGCGAATGGATCATCGAGGTTTCGAGCGCCTCGGGCGCGGAAAGCGGTGGCAGGATACCGGGCAGGCGCGCCGCCAGCATGGATTTGCCGGAACCGGGCGTGCCGATCATGATCAGGTGGTGGCGCCCGGCGGCGGCAACCTCCAGCGCGCGCTTGGCGCGTTCCTGTCCCTTGACGTCGCGCAGGTCGCGGCCCTGTGGCGGCGCGATCACCTCGCCGGGGTCAGAGGCGGGGATCGGCGCCTGTCCGGTGTAGTGGCGCACCACATCCGAGAGCGACGCAGCCGCGATCACCTGCACCGCGCCGACCCAGGCCGCCTCGGGGCCGCAGGCCCTGGGGCAGAGCAAGATGCGGTTTTCTGCGGCGGCGGCCATGGCGGCGGGTAACGCGCCAATCACCGGCACCAGCGTGCCGTCGAGCGACAATTCCCCCAGCGCCGTCGTGCCCTCTGCCGCGTCATGCGGGATGATTTCGAGCGCCGCCAAGAGCGCGAGCGCGATGGGCAGGTCAAAATGACTGCCCTCTTTCGGCATGTCGGCGGGCGAGAGGTTGATGGTGATGCGCCGCGACGGCAGGGCGATGGCCATGGCCGAGAGCGCCGCGCGCACCCGGTCGCGCGCCTCGGACACCGCCTTGTCGGGCAGGCCCACGAGGGAAAAGGCGGGCACGCCCGGTGTGATGGCGCATTGCACCTCGACGGGCTTGGCCTCGACCCCCTCAAAGGCCACGGTATAGGCGCGCGCGACCATGCGGTCCCCTATGATTGAAACAGGGTTAATGCGTAGCGCGGCAGGGGTTTAGGAATGGTTAACGCCTGCCACCCTGCGGTGCCGGGCGGATTCGGTCTCGCACCTGCGCCGCATCTCTTCTATAACCCCAGCGAAACAGTCGGGGAGTCGCAGCCATGACCGGAGAATTGTCGCCGATCGACAAGGCCAAGTTCGTTGCCGCCAAGCGGTCGGTCGATTTCGTCGAGGACGGGATGCGTGTGGGCCTTGGCACCGGCTCGACCGCCGCCTGGATGGTGCGCTGTCTGGGCGAGATGGTGCGCGAGGGCGGCTTGCGGATTCGCGGCGTGCCCACATCGACGCGCACGGCGGAACTGGCGCGGGAGGTGGGCATCGAGGTGATCAGCCTCGATGAGGCCAAATGGCTCGACCTCACGATTGACGGCGCGGATGAGTTCGACAGCAATCTCAACCTGATCAAGGGCGGCGGCGGCGCGCTCTTGCAAGAGAAAATCGTGGCGACGGCCAGCGACCAGATGATCGTGATCGCCGATGTCGGCAAGGAGGTGGAGACGCTGGGCGCCTTCCCGCTGCCGGTCGAGGTGATCCCCTTTGGCTGGCAGACCACGAAATCGCTGGTCGAGGAACTCTTGATCAACATGGATGTGCTGGGCCGCGATACCACGCTGCGGATGAACGGCACCCGCCCCTTCATCACCGATGAGGGCAATTATATTCTCGACCTGCATCTGGGCCGCATTGGTGCCGCGCATCAACTGTCGATGGCGCTCAACCAGATGCCGGGGGTGGTGGAAAACGGCCTCTTCCTCGACATCTGCGATGTGGTCATTCTGGGCTATGGCGATGGCCGGGTGGAAACCCGCGACATCAACGAGGGCACGGTCGAAGAAGACCGGCTCGATTTTGTCGAGACCGACAATCTCTTTCGCGACCTGACGGATTGAGGGGAAATTGATGTCATTCGACTACGATCTTTTCGTGATCGGCGGCGGCTCTGGCGGGGTGCGGGCGGCGCGGGTCGCCGCACAGGGCGGCGCGCGCGTGGCCCTGGCCGAAGAGGACCGCTATGGCGGCACCTGCGTCATTCGCGGCTGTGTGCCGAAAAAGCTGATGGTCTTTGCCTCGGAATATCGCGACGCGATGGCGGATGCGCAGGCCTATGGCTGGACGGTGCATGCGGGCGGGTTTGACTGGGCGATGTTCCGGGGCAAACTCCATGCCGAACTGGACCGGCTCGAAGGGGTCTATCGCGGCATCCTGAAAAACAACGGGGTCGAGACCCATGACAGCCGGGCGCGGTTGGTTGATCCGCACACGGTGGAACTGGCCGACGGCACACGGCGGAGCGCCAGGCATATCCTCATCGCCACCGGCGGGCGGCCTGTCAAACCCGCTCTGCCGGGGGCCGAACATGCGATCACCAGCAATGACATCTTTCATCTGGAGCGCCTGCCCAAGTCGATCCTGATCATCGGCGGCGGCTATATCGCCTGTGAATTTGCCTGTATCCTCAACGGATTGGGGGTGCAGGTCACGCAATTCTATCGCGGCGAGAAGATCCTGCGCGGCTTTGACGACGAGGCGCGCGGCCTGGTCTCGGACGAGATGATCGCCTCGGGCATCACCCTGCATCTGGACACCAATATCGAGACGATGGAACCGGCGCCCGGCGGCTATCGCGTGACCGGCACCAACGGCAGCGCAGCGGTGTTCGAACAGGTGATGTTCGCCACCGGGCGCGCGCCCAATACCGAGGATCTGGGGCTTGAGGCCGCCGGCGTTGCCGTGGGCCGCAAGGGCGAGATTGTCGTCGATGCCTATAGCCAGACCGGCGTGCCCTCGATCTATGCGATTGGCGATGTGACCGACCGCGTCAACCTCACGCCGGTGGCGATCCGCGAGGGCATGGCCTTTGTCGAAACGGTGTTCAACGGCAACCCGACGCCGGTCGATCACGATCTCATCCCCACGGCGATTTTCACCCAGCCCGAAATGGGCACCGTGGGGCTGAGCGAGGAGGCGGCGCGCGCACAGGAAGCGATAGAGGTCTATGCGACCTCGTTCAAACCCATGCACTCGGCCTTTGCCGGGCGGCCCGACCGGGTGCTGATGAAACTGATCGTCAGTCAGGCCACCCGCAAGGTGCTGGGGTGTCATATCGTCGCCCCCGGCGCGGGCGAGATGATCCAACTGGCGGGTATTGCCGTCAAGATGGGGGCCACAAAAGAGGATTTCGACCGCACTGTGGCGGTGCACCCGACCATGTCGGAAGAGCTTGTGACACTGAAAACGCCTGTGCGCACCGCTTGATTTTTCGCCTGTGCTGCACAGGTAATAAACCAAGCCGGGAACGGCAGGACAACAAGGGAAGACAAACGTATGGCTGGAAACTCTGGCGGCCCATGGGGCGGCGGCGGAAATTCGGGCGGTGGCGGCGATGACCGCGACCGCAATGGCGGGGGCGGTCGGCGTCCCCCCGAGGCAGGACCGCAATTGCCCGAAATCGACGAACTGGTGCGCCGGGGTCAGGATCAGCTACGCGTTCTGATGGGCGGGCGCGGCGGCGGCAACCGCGGCGGCGGCTCTGGCGGCGAAGGCGGGCCACAGTTCGGCAAGGGCACGATTGGCCTTGCGGCGCTGGGCGCGGTGGCGCTCTGGGTGTTTGCCAG
>JBLRXE010000126.1:0-6804 GCA_047920895.1 Roseovarius sp. | reverse complement strand
CTGTTGCAAATCAGCCAGCGTCAGGGATTCGATCATCAGGATATATGTCGCGTAAAACCCGCCAAAGACGGCCCGCACGCGGCATGTCTGTTCATCCGTGCAATCCTCGCACCGGCGATAGGCACGGCGCGACAGACAGGGCAGCGGTGCCATAGGACCGTCAATGAGGCGCAGCACCTCGGCGATCGAGATGCGGCGCGGCTCCTTGATCAACTCATAACCGCCATTACGCCCCCGCCTGCTCCCGATCAGCCCCGCGCGCTTGAGATCAAGCAGGATATGCTCCAGGAACCGCTTGGGCGCACCGGACCGCTCTGCGATTTCCTCAATCCTCAACGCCTCGCCTGTGTCCGCCTTTTCATCGGCCAGAACCATGAGCGATTTGAGAGCATATTTTGTCTTGTGGGTGATCATCTTCGATATGTGGCCCCAAAAGTGCGACTAACAAGGTCGACATTATCAGGATCTGTGCAAAAGGCGAGAGCCATGGTGGTCTTTTTCCACCCCCCGACAACGTCGCCGCATGAAACTGGCAGCGTATTGCCGCGTCCGAAAAGGCCCCCGGCGTTGGAAACCATGCCGGCAGACCGACCCTAATCTGCTGTGATTGCTGTATCGCAGGCGTCAATCACGCGCTGCGTGCAGATGGTGCCGCAGTGCAAAACCGGCTTTCCATGCCGCTCTTACGCGTCCTCGACCGTTACCTCCGCCCGTTCCCCACCCAAAGCGGCGAAGGCGCGTTGCCGGCAGGTGAGAACAAGGATCTGCTGGTCGCGCGCGGTGCGGTGAAGGGCATCGAACATAGCCTCGATGCGGTCGTCGTCGGAATGCACCAAAGCATCGTCCAGGATCACAGGCACGGGGCGTCCTGAGGCCGCGAAGAGCCGGGCAAAGGCAAGCCGTGTCAGGATCGCCACCTGTTCGCGGGTGCCGCCCGAGAGGATAGCAAGCGATTCGTCCTGTCCGTTGCGGGTCAGGGTCGCGGGCAAGAGGCTCGTGTCGTCGATGGTCAGTTGCGCCCCCGGGTAGAGGATCGACAGCAGCGGTTGCAACTCGCGCAGGACCGGGCCGAAATAGGCATCGCGGGCAAAGGTTCGCGACTCGTCCAGCGCGCGACGCAGGCGGATCAAGGCGCGCACCTCGGCGTCGTAGCGCGCGGCACGGGCCTCTACCTCGGCACGGTCGCCGACAACGATGGCAAGGCGTTCTTCGATCCCTTCTTCGGCGAGCGCAGCAATGGTGGCGTTGAGGCCGGCAAGAGCCTCACGGGCCTTGGCAAGATCGCCTGCGGCTTGTTCGACTGCGCCCCGTGCGCGGCTCAAACGGGCCTCGGTGGTAGCGATGTCAGGGGCGGTAGCGCACAGGCTGTCCCACGCCTTTTCGGCTGTGGCACATGCGTCAACAAGCGCAGGCTGGCGGGCCGTAAGGGCGGCAACAAGAGCGGCAAGCGCATCCGGGTCCCCCGCTTCGGACAGGGCAGAAGCAAATTGCCGCTCCGCGCTGCTGCGGTTGGCCTCGGCGGCGGCGCGGGTTTCGCCTGCAGCCACGGCCAGATCATGCGCTGCTTTCGCGGCGGCGCGGGCAGTCTGTTCCTCGGCCTCAGCGGCGGTAAGCGCCTCGGTCAGGGCCGCGACATCTTCGGCCGGTTGCGGGGCATCTGCCGCGTCAGCCCGTGCCCGTGCAAGGGCTGCGCGCAGGGGGTCGAGGCCGTCGGGGGCCACCTCGGCGCGCAGGGCCGCGCCTTGTTTGGCTTCTGCGTCCAGTCGCTGCGCCTCGGCCCATTGGGTGCGGGCGGTGGCGAGCGTATCAACTTGCGCCTCGGCCAGAAGACGAATGAGGTCCTGATAGGCCTTTGCAATCACGGCGGCGCTGTCTGCGCCGCGCGCACGACCGGGGTCGATGTGCAACCTGCCAAAGCCGGGCAAGGTGATCTCTGTCGCCGCTAGGATCGGCGTGGGGCCTGGGGGCAGCGGTTGACCGTCACGCAGGGCCGCCGGGCCGTCGGGGTGGGCCTCGATGGTCACGGCCTGCGCCTCGGCCCGCGCCCGCGCCAGATCGAGGGCGCTCTGGGCCTTGTCGGCGGCGTCGAGCAGTTTGGCCGTGACCCGGATGCGGGCGCGCGCAGCCTGCGTCTGGTCCAGCGTGGCCTGAAGCGCGGTGGCGCGGTCAAGACGGCGCTGGAAATCGTCCGCCTTGATCTGGGCTGCATGCGCCGCCTGGGCGCGGGTAGCCTGTTGCAGGCGGTTGCGCAGATCGTGCGCCTTGGCGGCAAGGGTCTCGGCGCTCGCGGTGGCGATGCGGTCGCGGTCAGTCAGGTCAGCGGCGCGGGTGCGGGCCTTGGTAGCGGCCTCCTGGGCCTTGGCCAGCGAAAGGCGGGCCTCTTCGAGGCGGGCGGCGCGCGTCTCTGCCGCCAGCACATCGCGGTGCAGATGCTCGGCATCCAGCCGGGCAAGGCGCAGGGCGGTTTCGGCCTTGGCCACTTCGGCCTGATGGGCCCAGGCCGCCTGATGCGCCGCCTCGGCCTGAGCTAGGGTTTGCGCGCGCGCGGCCATGTCGGTGGGGTCGGTCAGCCGGGCAAGACTGCGCTGCACCTCGGCACGGCGGGCAAGATCGCCCGAGAGCCGCTCGGCACGAGGGCGCAAATCAGCCTCTTCGGCACCAAGCACCCCGGCCTCGTCCACCGCGCGCGCCCATTCCCCCCCCGACTTGGGGCGCCCGGTGGTGGTCGCAAGTCCCGCCAGCGCTGCGGCCACACGGTCGATCACCACATCCATCCGCCGCCCGCCGGTCATCATGTCAATCTCGCCCGCGACAGACGAAAGCAGGTCGCGACGCGCGGTCAGCCCGCGTTCGCGATCCCGTTTATCATCGGAGCTGCTGCCCTCGGGTTCCAGCCCGATAAGCCCCTGCCGGACCCAGAGCAGACCGTATGGGCCTGCAAGCCCCCCGCCCATCAGCCGGTCGATCCATGCCTCGGCCTCGTCGGCTTGGGCGATCAGCCGACCTGTGGCGTCAAGAACCTGGGCCTGCGGCCGGTTCAGCCAACGCTTCGCTATACGGAAGCGTCCCTCAGACATATCAACCTCTGCCGCCACTTCCGGAGCGCCCCCGGCATGGGGTTGCAGCGCCTTGATGGCCGCATTGCGGCTGTTGTGGCGTTCGAAAAAGAGCGCATGCAGCGCATCGAAAAAGGTGGACTTGCCGAATTCATTGGGCTGGGACAGCACCGTGATGCCGTCGCTGATCTCACCAAGGCGCACACGCTGGCCCGCAAAACGGCGAACATTGGTCAACTCGATCACCCGGAGCCTCATGCGCGAACCTCCTGGCTCAGGGCATAAAGCCGCGCCAGCGCCGCCGACGCCGTATCGCGCTCGGATTGCGAGAGCGCGGCATCCCCTGCCTCGGCCAACAGCATCTCGGCGGCTTGGCGTAGCGCGCCCGCGCGATCGATCTGATCGAGATCCTCCGGTAGCGCCTCAATCGTCAGAGCGGACAGGTCAGCCGCGAACCAGCCGAAATCCGGGGCGCGGGTGGAAAAATCGGCCTCCAGCGCGGCGCGTTCGGCCAAGGGCAACCGCCCGGTCACGGTCAGGCGCACCAGATGATCGCGCGCCCGGGTCTGCGGCAGGGCGCTGGCAAGGCGGGCGGTCACATCCGTGCCGGGCAGCAGGTCCAGTATCGGGCGACGCCAGCGGAACTGTGCGGTTTCGACCGGCGTCACCTCCGCACTACCCGCGAGCGTCACGAGGAGGGCCGCCCCCGGCGTGTCATGTTTAAACCCGTCCGGTTCCGGAGTGCCGGAATACCAGGTGGTGGGCGTCACCTGCATCTGTCCGTGCCAGTCGCCAAGGGCGAGATAATCGAGACCCGAGCGTGTGGCCCGGTCGGGCGGGATGATCCCCAAGGCACCCGCCTCGCCCGAGAAGTCGGTGATCGCCCCATGCCCCAGCCCGATGCGCCGCGCGCCTTCGGGCGTGGGGGCTGACATCGCTTCGGTCAGGTCGCGCCCCGGGCGGCGTTGCGTGCAGGGCGCCGGCAAGAGCCAGTGGCCGGCGTCAATCTCAACCGCAGCCTCCGAGGTCAGCACACGCAGGTTCGCGGGGGCATCCTGAAGGATGCGCCGCCAGAGTTCCGATGCGGCAAGGCTGTCATGATTACCGGGCAGCAGAACCCAGGTCAGGTCGCTTTCCTCGCCCATCGCGCTGAGGGCCTGTCGCAGAGTGTCGGGCGCTGGTGTCTCGGCATCGAAGGTATCACCCGCAAGCAGAACCACCCGCGCCCCGCCACCGCGTGCGGCCCCAGCCAGCCGGGCAATCGCCCCATGCCGCGCCTCGCGCAGGCGGTGGCGAATCCCCTCGGGATAGCCGCCAAAGGCGCGGCCAAGGTGCAGGTCCGAGGTATGAAGGAAGCGAAAGGGGGTCATGGAAGTCTTTCTTGCGCCGGGTCCCTCTGCTGCAACCTCACAGTGAATGAGCGAGAGATCAAGCACTCAAATCCGTTGATCCGACAGGTCCAGTCACCTCTCTCAGGGCGGCATCCACCTCAGATCGTTCGTCCGCCATCGACCTCCAGCACGACGCCAGTGATGAAATCCGCCTCATCCGAGGCGAGATAAAGCGCCGCATTGGCAATGTCGCGGGCTTCGGACAGACGGCCCATGGGGATCGTCGCGATAAAGCGCGCACGGTTCTCGGGGGTGTCGGGCATGCCCATGAACTGCTCCAGCAGGCCCGTGGCCCCCATCACCGGGGCGATGCAGCAGACGCGGATCCTGTCGGGGGCCAGTTCCACGGCCAGCGAGCGCGTCATCAGGTTCACCGCCCCCTTGGACGAGTTATACCACGTCAGACCGGGACGCGGCCGGATGCCGGCGGTCGAGCCGATGTTGATCATCACCCCACCCCCGGCGGCGCGCCAGAGCGGCACGCAGGTCTTGGTCATGTGAAAGATCGACAGCACGTTGATGTCGTATATCTTGCGAAAGGTCGCCTCGTCGGTGTCCATCAGCGGGCTGTTTGGATTGGTCCATCCGGCATTGTTGACCACGATGTCGAGCCCGCCAAAGGCCGCGACCGTGGCATCGACGGCGGCCTGAACCTGATCGCCCTTGGACACATCGCAGGTCACGGCGATGGCATTCTCGCCCAGCGCCTCGGCCACGGCGCGCGCGCCCGCTTCGTTCATATCGACCACCGCCACCTTGGCTCCCTCGCGGATATAGGCCTCGGCTATCCCTTTGCCAAAGCCCGAAGCGGCTCCGGTCACGAGGGTTCGTTTTCCTTGCAGTCTCATCTTGCGTTCCTTTGGTCTGGTCTTTGCCGCCCGCCTGCGGGCCTAGCCGTGATGGTTGATGATCGTCTTGATGTGTGAAAATTCGAGCAGCGCAGCAAAGCCCTTTTCGCGGCCATGGCCAGACTTGCGGATACCGCCAAAGGGCAATTCCACCCCGCCGCCCGCGCCATAGCCGTTGATGAACACCTGACCGCAGCGCATCGCCTTGGCCACCCGCTGTTGGCGGCCACCATCGCGGGTCCAGACCGAGGCGACCAGCCCGTATTCGGTGCCATTGGCAATCGCAATCGCCTCGGCCTCATCCTCGAACGGGATGACACAGAGAACCGGGCCGAACACCTCTTCTTGCGCAATCCGCGCCTTGGGATCACAGGGGCCGAACACGGCGGGGGCCACATAGTAGCCGCCTTCGGGGGCATCGGGACGGATGCTGCCACGGGCCATCAGGGGCGCGTCGGCCTCCTCGATATAGGTCTCGACCCGCTTTTTCTGTTTGGCCGAAATCAGCGGACCAAGAACCGCCTCCTCGCCCGAATCCGAGGCCGCAACGGCACTGAACCGTGCGGTCAACCCGGCAACGGCGCGGTCATAGATGCCGCGCTGCAAGAGCACGCGGGTGCCCGCCGAACAGGTCTGTCCAGCATTCTGGATCACGGCATTGACCAGAACCGGCAGCGCGGCCTCAAGATCGGCATCGTCGAACACGATCTGCGGTGACTTGCCCCCCAGTTCCAGCGTGCAGCCGATGAAATTCCTGGCCGCAGCGGTCTGGATGATCACCCCCACCTCCGGTGAGCCGGTGAAGGAGATGAAGTCGATGCCCTTGTGATCGGCCAGCGCCTGACCCGCAACCGCCCCGCGCCCGGTGACGATATTGATGGCACCGGGCGGAAAGCCCACCTCAAGCGCCAGTTCCGCGATCCTGAGCGCGCTCAGGCACGCATCCTCGGCGGGTTTGAGAACCGTGGCATTGCCCATGGCCAGCGCCGGGGCGACCGAGCGGCCAAACATCTGCGCCGGGTAATTCCACGGGATGATATGGCCGGTCACGCCATAAGGCTCGCGGTGAACCTCGACATTGTAGCCGTTGAGAAAGGGCACGATTTCGCCATGCACCTTGTCCGCCGCCCCGCCGTAAAACTCGAAATAGCGCGCGGTGACTTTCATGTCGGTGCGCGCCTGCGCAATTGGCTTGCCGTTGTCGCGCCGCTCGAGTTGCGCCAGCGGCTCGACGTTTTCAAGGATACGCTCGGAGAGGCGGATCATCAGGCGGCCCCGCTCTGCGGCGGTCAGCCTTGACCATTCCCCGCCATCAAAGGCCGCGCGCGCCGCTGCGACCGCCGCGTCGATGTCGGCAGCATCGCTATCGGCGATCTGCGCAAAGGGCAGCCCGTCGATGGGCGAGAGCACATCCATCACCTTGCCCGACAGCGCCGAAACCCAACGGTTGCTAATCAGGTTCAAGGGTTGCGGAATGACCAGCTTTGCACCAAGGTCGGTATCTTTCAT
>JBLRXE010000125.1:0-6806 GCA_047920895.1 Roseovarius sp. | reverse complement strand
AGGTGGCGCGCGACGATCTGAACCTGCGCGTCTATTCGGGGAATGAGGAGCAGTTGCCAGACCCGCTGATCGAGGCGATCGAGGGGGCGGGGCGGGTGCCCGCCTATCGCGGCACCGCCTATGTGGTGATCGAGGATCTGGATATTTCGCAGTTCGGCAACCGCGTGCCGCAGTTCAGTTTCGAGGTGTGCCGTCCGTCGCAAGCGGGCAGCCCGGGGGCCGATCTTGATCCGGTGCGGGCGGTGCGGGGCGTGGCGCTGCTGCCCGGCACGGGTGAGTACGCGCTGGCCACGACGCCGGTCACGATGAATTTTGGCCTTGGATCGAGCGGGATTGCCAATATCAACAGCCCCTCCGCGCGCGCCGACATGGCTACGGCGATTGAGGGACTTGTCGAGGAATTGCCGGGCTGTGGGGCGGTGTCGCTGATTGTGAGCTGGTTCGGTGATGATTTGCGCTGTGGGGTTTGCCAGATCAGGCCGCGCGTGGAGCAAAAGCAGTTCGAGGCGTCGAACATGCCGTGGCGGGTGTCGAGCCTGAGCCGCGCGCAGGCGGGCGAGGTGCCCAAGGATGGGCAGGGCCGCGAGGTCTATGGTGGCACGCCGACCGATCAGGCGGTGATCGAGGCCATTCTGGCGCTGCAACAGACGGGGCAAGAGGTGCTCTATTACCCGTTCATCTTGATGGAGCAGATGCCGGGCAATGGCTTGCCCGATCCGTGGAGCGAGGCCGAGGATCAGGCGGTTTTACCGTGGCGTGGGCGGATTACCACCTCCAAGGCGCCGGGGCAGGAGGGTAGCACCGATGGCACGACAGAAGCTGAGGCCGAGGTTGCAGCGTTCTTCGGCACCGCGCGGGCGGTGGATTTCACGGTGACGCCGATTGCGGCGCAGGTGGTGGCGGAGCCGGGCACCGGCGCGCTGGATCTTCTGAGTTTTGGCGGTGCGGTCAAGCTGAGCCCGGTGGCCTATCACGGGCCGCAGGAATGGTCCTATCGCCGCTTCATCCTGCATCAAGCGGCGCTCTGTGCGGCTGTGGGCGGCGTCGAGAGTTTCTGTATCGGGTCGGAAATGCGCGGCCTCACGCAAATCCGGGGGGCCGACAACAGCTTTCCCGCGGTGGCGCAGTTGATCGCCTTGGCGGCAGAGGTGCGTGCCCTGTTGGGGCCAGAGGTCAAGATCAGCTATGCTGCGGATTGGTCGGAATATTTCGGCTATCAGCCGGGGGATGGGGATCGTTTTTTTCACCTCGATTCCCTCTGGGCGGACGCCAACATCGACTTTGTCGGAATCGACAATTACATGCCGCTCAGCGATTGGCGCGAGGGCGACGAACATCTCGACGCGCGCGATTGGCGGTCGCTCTACGATCTGGGCTATTTGCAAGCCAATATCGAGGGCGGCGAGGGCTATGATTGGTTCTACCCCAGTCCTGAGGCGCGTGCGGCGCAGCGGCGGGTGCCGATTACTGATGACGCTTATCGCGAGCCGTGGGTCTGGCGGTTCAAGGATTTGCGAAGCTGGTGGGAGAACCGGCATTTCGAGCGAGTGGGGGGGCTGCGCAGGCCCGAGCCGACCGCTTGGCTGCCGCAATCCAAGCCGATCCGATTCACGGAATATGGCTGTGCTGCGGTGGACAAGGGCACCAATGAGCCCAACAAATTCGTTGATCCCAAATCCTCGGAATCGAGCCTGCCGCGTCATTCCACGGGGCAGCGGGATGACTTGATCCAATTGCAATATCTGCGCGCCATGGCGGGCTATTGGAATGATCCGGCGCATAATCCCCTGTCCGGGGAATTCGACGGGCGGATGCTTGATATGGATCACGCCTATGTCTGGGCCTGGGATGCGCGGCCGTTTCCACACTTTCCGGGCAATCTCGATCTCTGGTCGGATGGTGCGAACTATGCGCGGGGGCACTGGATTTCTGGCCGGGTCAGCGGGCGGCGGCTGGCGGATGTGATCGCCGAAGTGGCGGCGCGCGCGGGCCTGCGCGCGCTCGACACAAGCCGCGCTGAGGGGTTCTTGCGCGGCTATCTGGTGGATCAGGTCAGCGAGGCGCGCGCCACGTTGCAGCCCTTGATGTTGGCCTATGGTCTAGATGCGATCGAGCGCGGCGGCATGCTGCAATTTCGCGAGCGCAATGGGCGGGTGGATCATGCAGTTGATCTCGACCGTGTGGTGCGCGACCCGGAATTGGGTGGCGTGATAGAGGAATTGCGCGGCAGCGATCTGGAACTGGCGGGCCGGGTGCGGCTGCGGTTTCTGGAGGCGGATGCCGATTACGAGGCGATTTCGGAGGAGGCAATCCTGCCCGATGAGACGACGCATGCGGTGGCCGCCTCGGAGATGCCGCTGGCATTGACGCGCGCCGAGGGGCGGCAGGTGGTCGAGCGGTGGCTGTCCGAGGCGCGGCTGTCCATGGACACGCTGCGCCTGACGCTGCCGCCCTCGCAATTGGCTGCCGGGGCAGGCGATGTGCTTGCGCTGCCCAAGGGCGAGGGCGGCGCGCGGTTTCGCATCGACCGGGTCGAGCAGATGGGCAATGCGCAGCGCGTCGATGCGGTGCGGATCGACCCCGAAAGCTATCGGCCTATCCTGATCGAGGATACCCCGGCGCGGCTGCGCCCCTTTGTGGCGCCGGGGCCGGTGACGCCGCTTTTCCTCGATTTGCCGCTCTTGACCGGCGAGGAGGTGCCGCATGCGCCGCATATCGCGGTGCTGGCCAATCCCTGGCCCGGCACAGCGGCGGTCTATTCTTCGTCGGAGGATGCCAATTACCGGCTCAACACCTTGATTGCAGCGCGCAGCACAGTGGGGGTGACGCAAACGCCGCTCTTGCCAGCCCCTATGGGACGGATCGACCGGGGGGATGGGTTATTCGTGCGGATGCGGTTCGGGACGTTGGAAAGCGTGGGCGAGGCGGCGCTGTTGAACGGTGGCAATCTCTGCGCCATTGGCGATGGCACGCCGGGGGGCTGGGAATTGTTCCAGTTCCGCGATGCAGAGTTGGTGGCACCGGAGACGTATGTTCTGCGCCATCGGCTGCGTGGGCAGGCGGGAACAGAACGTGCAGGCGGTGGCGTCTGGCCAGCGGGGTCACTCTTTGTGCGGCTCAACGGCGTGCCGCAGCAGATTGAACTGACCGAGGCGCAGCGCGGGCAGGCGATCCATTACCGGATCGGGCCGGGGGGGCGGCCGGTGGATGATCCGAGTTTTGCACATGCGGTTCTGGCCTTTGACGGGGTGGGCTTGCGCCCCTATGCGCCGGTGCATCTGCGACTGGTCGATGCAGATGGCGATCTGGCGGTCACATGGATACGGCGGACGCGGATCGGCGGGGATCGTTGGGACACGCCCGAGGTGCCGCTTGGCGAGGAAGCTGATCGCTATCTCTTGCGGGTGATGCGGGGCAAAGAGATCTTGCGCGAGGTCACGTTGGAGCGCCCGGACTGGATATATCCGGCTGCGGCAAGGGTTGCAGACGGGCCGGATTCGGGAAAGCGCATCGAGGTGGCGCAGATATCGGCCAGTTTCGGGCCGGGCATATTCGCGAGCCGTGACCTGTGATGCGGGCGGAGTTTTTGAGTATTTAGAGAACGGTGAAGCAGGGGCGGGGAGTGATCCCGCCCCCTTTTCCATCAGGTTGAGGTTTGCGTCACGCAGCTATTGGTCGCGGCGTTCCATTCTGTGCCTGCACCGCAGGACATTGCCTGTTTGCTGTAGTTGCAGCCCCTCGTGGCCAAGGCCCGGCTGGGCGTCACAGCCAATGCGAGAGCTGCGAATCCGAACATCAACTTCATCATATGCTCCCTGTTGGACAGGGGGTCAGCTTATCATGACTTCCCGAAAACCCGTGCAAAAATCGTATCCACATGCTTGGTGTGATAGCCCAAGTCGAATTTCTCATCAATTTCCGCCGGGCTGAGGGCGGCTGTGACCTCTGCATCATTCAGCAACTCGGTCTTGAAGTCGCAGCCGGTCTCCCAGACCTTGAGCGCGTTGCGCTGCACGAGGCGGTAAGCATCCTCGCGGCTCACGCCCGCTTGGGTGAGGGCCAGAAGAACCCGCTGGCTCATCACGAGGCCGGGAAACTTGTTCATATTGGCCATCATGTTGTCAGGGTAAACCAAGAGCTTCTCGATGACATTGGTCAGGCGGGCAAGGGCGAAATCGAGGGTAATGGTGGCATCCGGGCCGATCATGCGCTCGACCGAACTGTGCGAGATGTCACGCTCGTGCCAGAGGGCCACGTTTTCCATCGCGGGTACCACGGCCATGCGCACGAGGCGGGCAAGGCCGGTGAGGTTCTCGGTCAGCACCGGGTTCTTCTTGTGCGGCATGGCAGACGAGCCCTTTTGCCCCATCGAGAAGAATTCGGCCGCTTCCAACACCTCGGTGCGTTGCATGTGGCGGATTTCGATGGCGACATTCTCGATGGACGAGGCCACGACGCCAAGGGTCGCGAAGAAGGCAGCGTGCCGGTCGCGCGGGATCACCTGGGTGCTGATTGGCTCGGGCGTCAGGCCAAGCTGGGCGCAGACATGTTCCTCGACGCGCGGATCGACATTGGCAAAGGTGCCGACAGCGCCGGAAATGGCGCCTGTCGCGATCTCTTCACGGGCGGTGTGCAGGCGCCGCAGGTTGCGCTGCATCTCGGCGTAGAAGCGGGCAAAGGTGAGGCCCATGGTGGTCGGTTCGGCGTGGATGCCGTGGCTGCGCCCGATGCGCAGAGTATCCTTGTGCTCGAACGCGCGGCGCTTGAGTGCGGCCAGGAGTCCCTCCATATCCGCGATCAGGATGTCGGCGGCGCGCGTCAACTGGATGTTGAAACAGGTATCCAGAACGTCCGAAGACGTCATGCCCTGATGCACAAAGCGCGCCTCGTCCGAGCCCACATGCTCGGCCAGATGGGTGAGAAAGGCGATGACGTCATGCTTGGTCTCGGCTTCGATTTCGTCGATGCGGGCGACGTTGAACTCGACATCCTTGGCTTTCCAGACCGCTTGCGCATTCTCGCGCGGGATCACGCCCAGATCGGCCATGGCGTCGCAGGCATGCGCCTCGATTTCGAACCAGATGCGGAATTTGGTGGCAGGTTCCCAGATGGCGACCATGGCAGGGCGGGAATAACGGGGTATCATGCGGCGATCCTTGAGCAAACAAAGGGAATTTTGCCGCGCTTGTAGTCGCAAGAGGGGCGCGCGGCAAGCCGCACCGCAGACATGTGCCCGGATCAGGCCGCCAATGCCGAAATCTCCTCATCTTCCGCCGTCACCGCCGCCGTCATCGTCGTTGGAGGCTGCGGTTTCGTCGGAGGCTTCTGCGGTGTCTCGGGGCGGTCGATCGTCGGGATTACGCTGCCATCGCGGCTCCGGTATCCGATCATGCTGTCAGAGCACGACTCAGACGCAGCCCCAACACCCTATATTGCGCCGCCTTCCTTGCCCCTCTATATCCTGCCCCATGTTGGATACCCTTTCAAACCGCCCCGATCTGCCGGCAGAGATTGCCCGCCGCCGCACATTTGCGATCATCTCGCACCCCGATGCGGGCAAGACAACGCTGACCGAGAAATTCCTCCTCTACGGGGGCGCCATCCAGATGGCCGGACAGGTGCGCGCCAAGGGCGAGGCGCGGCGCACGCGCTCGGACTTCATGCAGATGGAAAAGGACCGGGGCATTTCGGTTTCGGCCTCGGCCATGTCCTTTGACTTTGGCCGCTTCCGCTTCAACCTCGTGGACACGCCGGGCCACTCTGATTTTTCGGAGGACACCTATCGCACGCTGACCGCCGTCGATGCCGCCGTGATGGTGATCGACGGGGCCAAGGGTGTCGAGAGCCAGACCCGGAAACTCTTTGAGGTCTGCCGTTTGCGTGATCTGCCGATCCTGACCTTTTGCAACAAGATGGACCGCGAGGCGCGCGATACCTTTGATATCATCGACGAGATCCAGCAGAATCTGGCCATTGACGTGACCCCCGCAAGCTGGCCCATTGGCATGGGCCGCGATTTCGTCGGCTGTTACGATATGCTGGGCGATCGGCTGGAACTGATGGACCGTGCCGACCGCAACAAGGTGGCGGAATCGATCAAGATCGACGGGTTGAACGATCCGAAGCTGGCTCAGCATGTGCCCGCCGACCTCATCGCCAAGCTGCGCGAAGAGATCGAGATGGCGCGTGAACTCTTGCCCGCGCTTGATCCGCAATCGGTGCTCGAAGGGCATATGACGCCCATCTGGTTCGGGTCTGCGATCAATTCCTTTGGCGTCAAGGAATTGATGGATGGCATCGGAACCTATGGCCCGGAGCCGCAGGTGCAAAAGGCCACGCCGCGCGCGATTGCGCCAGAAGAAACCGCCGTGACCGGCTTTGTCTTCAAGGTGCAGGCCAATATGGACCCCAGGCACCGCGACCGCGTGGCCTTTGTGCGCCTTGCCTCGGGGCATTTCAAGCGTGGTATGAAGCTCATCCATGTGCGCTCGAAGAAATCGATGACGATTTCTGCGCCGGTGCTTTTTCTTGCGGCGGATCGTGAATTGGCCGAAGAGGCATGGGCCGGGGACATCATCGGTATTCCGAACCACGGCCAGTTGCGCATCGGCGATACGTTGACCGAAGGCGAGGCGCTGCGCGTGACCGGCATCCCGTCCTTTGCGCCGGAATTGCTGCAACAAGCCCGCGCAGGCGATCCGATGAAGGCCAAGCATCTGGAAAAGGCGCTGATGCAATTCGCCGAAGAAGGTGCTGCCAAAGTCTTTAAACCCGCCTTTGGCTCTGGCTTTATCGTGGGCGTGGTG
>JBLRXE010000124.1:0-6812 GCA_047920895.1 Roseovarius sp. | reverse complement strand
CTTTGACCCCGAGGCGGTGAATGGCGTGGCGGTGCCGGGGCGTGGGCATGCGCATCTCTACCTCAATGGGGTCAAGATCGCGCGGGCCTATGGGCCTTGGATGCAGTTGGATGCGCTGCCCTTGGGCACACATGAGCTGCGCGTGACGCTGAATGCCAATGACCATAGCCAACTGGCATCGAATGGCGTGCCGATAGAGGCCACGATTGCGGTGGTGGTCGAATGACCGCTCAGCCCGGCACGCGCCCGATCAGGCAATGCCGCAGCCGCCCGGCGGGCCGCGCATCCTCGATCCAGCCATCGGCGCACGCGGCGTATAGCGCGGCAAAGGCCAGCGTATCCTCAAGATCTCCCATCGGGTCGATGTCGCCAAAGAGATACGTTGCCTTGCCCGGCGCGGAGAACGCCACGCTGAGCGGGCGGCCGCAATTGGACATGCAGTCATGGTCCTGCACCGTGAACTCCATACCCCGTTCACTGAGAGCCACGCGCAAACGGGTCGCAAAGCCCTTGCCATCCATGCCCTCGCACGTAGAACAGACCACAATCCGGTGTCTCATCGCCGATCCTCTTTTCCACCGGGCTTAGGCCAGCCGCCCCGCCCGATGCAAGCCCTCTGAAGGAGCAACCACCATGCAAGCCAAGATCCCCGCCACCGTCGTCACCGGATTTCTCGGGGCCGGCAAGACCACGCTGATCCGGCACATGCTCGAGAATGCAGGCGGCAGGCGCATTGCGCTGATCATCAACGAATTCGGCGATCTGGGCGTGGATGGCGACATCCTCAAGGGCTGCGGGATCGAGACCTGTTCCGAAGAGGATGTGATGGAGCTGTCCAACGGCTGCATCTGCTGCACCGTGGCCGAGGATTTCATCCCCACCCTGCAAAAGCTCTTGGACCGCGAGCGCGCGCCTGATCACATCGTGATCGAGACCTCCGGTCTGGCGCTGCCGCAACCGCTGGTGCGGGCCTTTAACTGGCCCGAGATTTCGACGCGGGTGACGGTCGATGGGGTGGTGACGGTGGTCGATGGCAAGGCCGTGACCGAAGGACGTTTTGCGCATGACGTGGCGGCGGTCGATGCACAGCGCAAGCTCGATGAGAACCTTGACCACGAAACGCCGCTCTCGGAACTCTTCGAGGATCAGATGGCCTGTGCCGATATGATCGTGATCAACAAATCCGACCTGCTGACCGAGGATGAGCGCGTGGCGCTGATCGCGCGGCTGCGCGCGGATGCGCGTGAGGGCGTTCAGGTCGTGACCGCGACCATGGGCGCATTGCCGGTCGAGGTGCTGCTCGGACAAGGTATCGGGGCCGAGGCGGATATGGAGGCGCGGCATGAGCTGCACCATCATCACCACGACCATGACGACGAGGATCATCACGACGGCGAGGATGACGATCATGGCCACGATCACGATCATGGCCACGATGCGTTCGAGAGCTTTGTGGTGACGCGGCCCGAGATCAGCGATCCGGCCAGCTTTGCCAAGCAGATCACAGAGGTGATCCGCGCCCATGATATTCTGCGGCTCAAGGGATTTGCCGCTGTGGCGGGCAAGCCGATGCGCCTGACCATTCAGGCCGTTGGGCCGCGCGTGGACAGCTATTTTGATCAGCCTTATGGGTCCGGTCCGCGCCAGACGCGGCTGGTGGTGATCGGTCAGGCGGGGCTGGACCGGGCGGAGATCACCGCCGCGCTCTCGGCATGATCATCGTCGAGGCAGCAGACCCACGGCACCCGCAGGCCAGCGCGCTCTTGCGCACGAGCCATGCGCTGATGGAATCGCTCTTTCCGCCCGAGGATAATTTCTTTCTCGACATCGACGCACTGACCGCGCCCGATATTCGCTTTTTTGCCGCGCGCAGCGGTGGGGCAATTCTCGGCACGGGTGCCCTCGCTCTGCGCGATGGCTATGGCGAGGTGAAATCCATGTTCGTGGCTGAGGCGGCGCGTGGACAGGGCGTGGCAGACGCCCTGATGCGTTATATCGAGGACGAGGCGCGCGCACACGCCCTGCCCTGCCTGCGGCTTGAGACCGGCAATTTGTTAGAGGCGGCGCACAGGCTCTATGCGCGCCACGGCTTCACGCGGCGCGGGCCATTTGGCGATTATCCAGATGCGCCCTCATCCATCTTCATGGAAAAGCAGCTATGAGCCTATTTCGAGGATTTCTCGGTCTTGGCCTTGAGGCGGGCAATCAGCTCTTCCTTGGAGGGGCGCTTGCCGAACGGGTTCTTGTCCGTGCCCGGCGCGTTATGCTCCTTGTGACGCGGGATCTTGCTGCCCTTCTTGGCGGCGCCCAATGCGTTGTAATCCATGGTCATGCCCTTTCGGCAATGCGCCCCGTTCGGGACAGTTATAGTGCCGCTCTTGCCGCAAATCGCCGCCCCGTTCAAGCTGGAACCGCCTGATGCACCTGCTCGCCGCCACCCCCGGCGCCATCGAGGATGGCAAGGACCCCGTTGATCTGGGGCAGACGCCCGCCGATGTGGTCTTTGTCTCGGCCGCCGATACCGAGCTTGCGGCGCTGAGCGAGGCACGCGGTGAAATGGCAGAGCCCCCCAGCTTGCGGCTGGCCAACCTCAGCCATTTACAGCATCCGATGTCGGTCGATCTGCATCTCGATCAATGCGCCACGAAATCACGGCTGGTGATCGCGCGGGTTCTGGGCGGTGTGGGCTATTGGAAATACGGGGCCGAGCAATTTGCCGCGCGCCTGCACGAGGCGGGCGTGCCGCTGGCGCTCTTGCCCGGCGATGACAAGCCGGACGCGGAACTGCGTGGGTTGTCCACGGTCTCGGACAGGGATTACGATGCGCTCTGGGCCTATCTGGTCGAGGGCGGGCCAGAGAATGCCGGGAACTTCCTGCGCTATGCGCGCTCCATGCTCGAGGGGGGCGAGCGCCCTGCCGCCGCCAGCCCTCTCTTGCGCGCGGGCGTCTATTGGCCGGGGGCCGGCGTCGCGGGCCTGCGCGCCGCACAAGAGGCGTGGCAGGCGGGCCAGCCCATCGTGCCGGTGATCTTTTACCGCGCTTTGGTGCAGGGTGCGGGGCTGCACCCGATCAACCGGCTGGTGAAATCGCTCTTGCGTGCCGGACTCAATCCGCTGCCCATCTTTGTCGCCTCGCTCAAGGACCCGGTATCGGTGGCAACGCTGGAGCATCTTTTTGAGGTCTCCCCGCCCTCGGTCATCCTCAATTGCACCGCCTTTGCCGTCGGCTCGCCAAATGCGGGCGACGATAGCCCCGAGAACCCGCTCTCCATGCCTGCCGCCAATGATGCGCCGGTGTTTCAAGTGGTTCTTGCAGGCACATCGGAAGAGGTCTGGGCCAAGGGGCTGACCGGCCTCTCGGGCCGCGATATCGCCATGAACGTGGCCCTGCCCGAGGTCGATGGCCGCATCCTGAGCCGCGCCATCAGCTTCAAGGGTGAGGCGTTTTTTGACGCGGCCACAGAATGCCCCATCGCCACCTATCGCGCGGTGGGCGACCGGGTGGATTTCGTGGCACAACTGGTCGCCAATTGGGCCAAACTCCGCGAGACGCCCGCACCCACGCGACGGGTTGCACTAATCCTTGCCAATTACCCGAACAAGGATGGGCGGCTGGCCAATGGCGTGGGTCTCGATACGCCTGCGGCCACGGTCCATGCCCTGCGCCTGATGGGCGAGGCAGGCTATACCGTCAGCAATCCGCCCGAGGATAGCGATGCCCTGATGCGCGCGGTGATGGCGGGTCCGACCAACTGGCTCACGGATCGCGCCAGCCGCGAGGGGGGGGAAACGCTACCGCTCGATGTCTACCTCGCGCATTTCAACGCCCTGCCGTGGGACCTGCGCGAAGCGATGACAACCCGTTGGGGTGCACCTGAAACTGACCCTTTCATCGTTCCCCAAATACTCAAATCCGACGGCACCACCGGCGCAGGCTTTGCCCTGTCGATCCTGAGTTTCGGTCATGTCGTGGTCGGGCTGCAACCGGCGCGGGGCTATAACATCGACCCGACCGAGACCTATCATTCCCCCGATCTGGTGCCGCCGCACAATTACCTCGCCTTCTACATCTGGCTGCGCCACCAGTTCGGCGCGCAGGCGATCGTGCATATGGGCAAGCATGGCAATCTCGAATGGTTGCCGGGCAAGGCATTGGCATTGAGCGCCGAATGTTGGCCCGAGGCAGTGCTGGGGCCGATGCCGCATGTCTACCCGTTCATCGTCAACGATCCCGGCGAAGGCACGCAGGCCAAGCGCCGCGCGCAGGCGGTGATCATCGACCACCTGACCCCGCCGCTCACCCGCGCCGAAACCTATGGTCCGCTGCGCGATCTGGAGGCGCTGGTGGACGAATACTATGAGGCCGCCGGGGTTGATCCGCGCCGCATTGCCCATCTGCGCCGCGAGATCCTGACGCTGAGCGCCGCCACCGGGCTCGACAAGGATGTGGGCATGTCGGGCACGGATGAGGCGGGCGATCTGGCGCGGCTCGATGCCTATCTCTGCGAGTTGAAAGAGGCGCAAATCCGCGACGGGCTGCATGTGTTCGGGCAGTCTCCGACGGGTCGGTTGGAAGTTGATCTGGCCATTGCTCTGGCCCGCGTGCCGCGCGGCAACGGCAAGGGGGGCGATGCGTCCTTGATCCGGGCGCTGGCGCTGGATCTTGGGCTGCGCATTGATCCGCTCGATTGCGATATGGCCGCCCCGGCCACAGAAAAACCGCAAGCCCTGCGTGATCTGAGCGCCGATCCGTGGCGCAGCAATGGCGACACGGTTGAGCGGCTGGAACTGATAGCGCAACGCCTCTTGGCGACGGGCGATCAAGAGGCCGGACCGCATACAGCGGCGGTTCTGGCAGAGATTGCAGCGCGCATCCGCCCTGCCATTGCAGCCTGTGGGCCGGATGAGGGCGCAGGATTGCTGCGGGCGTTGGAGGGGCAGGCGATTGCCCCCGGACCCTCGGGCGCGCCCACACGCGGGCGGCTCGATACCCTGCCCACAGGGCGCAATTTCTATAGCGTGGACAGCCGCGCCGTGCCCACGCCGACCGCTTGGGCCTTGGGATGGAAATCCGCCAACCTCTTGATTGAAAAACATCTTCAAACCCATGGCGATTGGCCGCGCGCCCTGCTGATCACCGCCTGGGGCACGGCCAATATGCGCACCGGTGGCGATGACATCGCACAGGCGCTGGCGCTGATGGGGGTCAAGCCGACATGGGATGCCGCCAACCGGCGCGTGACCGGGTTCGAAATCCTGCCCGAAAGCGTGCTGGGGCGGCCACGGGTGGATGTGACCCTGCGCATCTCGGGATTTTTCCGCGATGCCTTTCCGCAGCTCATCGCGCTATTTGACAGTGCGGCGCGGGCTGTGCAGGGGCTCGATGAGACGGAGGACAGCAATCCGGCTGCGGCCAGAGCGCGGGGTGAGGGCGTTGGCCCGCGGATTTATGGATCAAAACCAGGGGCTTATGGCGCGGGGCTGCAGGCGATGATCGACGAACGGCTCTGGGCCAACAAGGCCGATCTGGCGGAGGCTTACCTCACTTGGGGCAGCTATGCGTATGGCGCCAAGGAGGCGGGCGCGCCGGACCGGGTCGGGTTTGAAACAAGGCTACGGCAAACCGAGGCGATTGTGCAGAATCAGGACAACCGAGAGCATGATCTTCTTGATTCTGATGACTATTATCAGTTCGAGGGCGGCGCGGCGGCGGCGGTGAGCACGTTGCAGGGGCGCGACCGACCTGTGTATCACAACGACCATTCCCGCCCGGAACGCCCGGTGATCCGCACGCTCGAGGATGAGATCGGGCGCGTGGTGCGCTCGCGCGTGGTCAATCCGAAATGGATCGCGGGGGTCAAGCGGCACGGCTATAAAGGCGCTTTCGAGATTGCCGCCACGGTGGACTATCTCTTTGCTTTTGCGGCAACAACCGGCGCTGTGCGGGGGCATCACTTTGATCTGGTAGAGGCCGCGTTTCTCGAGGATGACGACACGCGGGCGTTCATCGCGGCGCATAATCCCTCGGCCTTGCGCGAGCTGGCGGAGCGGTTGGCAGAGGCGGTGGAGCGGGGGCTGTGGCTGCCGCGCTCCAATTCTGCCCGCGCGCGGATTGATGCCGCGCGCGGGCGGTAGCACACGGGAAACGGGGCAAAATCCGCGTCGGTATCACGTCGGTAGGCCCAGCCCCTCAAGCCAGAGCGCCCCATCGCGGTAGCCGCCCCGGATGAGTCGCCCCGGTTCGGTGACTTCGGGAAAGGCAGCGGCCCAATCGCGGTAGCGGTCATTCGTGACAATGGGCGCGCCCACATCCCGCGCGACGGTCAATAGATAGGTATCGGCGACGGTGCCCTTGGGCACAACCATCACCCAATCCTCGGCCAGCCCCAGATACCCGCCCATGGCGTCATCGTGTTTGTAGCGGCCCTTGAGCAGATAGCCCGCATTGGCATCAAAGACGACGCCCGGTGTAAAACCCATCCGGCGCAGATAGGCGATGACCTCGCGCAGCGTCTCGATCTGCGGGGTGTTGTCGCGCCAATACATCACGTTGGAGCCGTCGATCAGGATGCGGTTCGGCTCTGGTCCGGGGTCGGGCGGGGCCGTGATCCGCTGGGCAAGGGCGCGCAAGAGCAGGATCAGCGCCGCGAGCGTGCAAGGCCCCGCCAGCAGGATCAGATCGCCATAGCCGGGCAGCATCAGCGCCACGGCAACGCCGATCAGGGACAGGATGAGGATCAGGAGCGGAACAACCATGGGAGGTGTTTAGCGCGGGGGAAGTGGAGGGGGAAGCGGCGGATCTGGTCGAATGG
>JBLRXE010000123.1:0-6832 GCA_047920895.1 Roseovarius sp. | reverse complement strand
AAAGCATGAGGAAAAATTTAGAACACTCTGCGGTTTCTACGCAGTAATCGGTATTTGCAGATCCAAAACCCGCCGATAAGGTCAGGCCATTAAACGTGATCCGGGTGCCGTCAGAGAGGTGGCGGCGCTGTTATAAATAATGGGGAGGAAAACCATATGGATCGTCGCTCTTTTCTGAAGAATACCGCTCTGGGTGGGGGGGCTGCTGTGGCCGCTTCGACGCTGGCTGCGCCGCTCTATGCTCAGGGCAAGCAAAATCTGACAATGGTCACAACATGGGGTCGGGGTCTGGCAGGTGTGTTTGACGCCGCTCAGCGGGTTGCGGATTCCGTCAACGCCATGTCCGACGGAAATCTGACCATTGATGTGAAGGGCGCGGGCGAGTTGGTCGGCGCGTTCGAGGTGTTTGACGCTGTCACCGCCGGTCAGGCGGACATGTATCATGGCGCCGATTACTACTTTGTTGGTCAGCACCCGGCTTACGCCTTCTTTACCTGCGTGCCGATGGGGATGACGGCCCAAGAACTGGTGAACTGGTATTACCATGATGGCGGCGCGGATTTCCATGACGAGTTGGGTCAGATCTTTGGTCTGAAATCCTTCCTCGCGGGCAACACCGGGGCGCAGGCGGGCGGTTGGTTTTCCAAGGAAATCAATTCGGCTTCGGATTTCAATGGTCTCAAGTTCCGCATGCCGGGTCTGGGTGGCAAGGCGCTTGGCAAGCTCGGTGCCTCTGTGCAGAACATTCCGGGTGCTGAAGTGTATCAGGCGCTGGCCTCGGGGGCGATCGACGGCACGGAATGGATCGGACCCTGGGCCGATGAGAAGATGGGCTTTCAGGAAATCACCAAGTTCTACTACACCGCCGGTTTCCACGAGCCGGGCGCGGGGCTGTCGGTTGGCGTGAACCGAGAAGTGTTCGAGGCTCTGAGCCCGGCACATCAGAAGATCATCGAAATCGCCTGCGCCGAGGCACATCAGTGGAATCTTGCACAGTTTCTGGCCAACAACAGTTCGGCACTGGAGCGTTTGCGCACGGGCGGCGTGAAAACGCTGGAGTTCCCGAGTGACGTCTGGGACGCATTCGCGCGTGCCTCGCAAGAGGTGCATGACGAGAACATGGGCGACGACATCTACAAGCGCGTCTACGACAGCTACACCACGTCGATGAAAACGTCCTCGGCCTGGATCAAGCTGTCGGACGGGGCCTATGTGGAACAGCGCGACCGCACCCAAGGCTGAGGTTTTTCGCTAAAGTCGAGGCAGACCCCGGCCGCCGGGGTCTGCCGCTATTGCTTGGCGGGTGCCTGACGCACAGATCCAACGGCGCGCACAGGGGGACAAGATGCTGGACGCAGTTCTCTGGATTATCCAGAATATCGGCATGGCCTTTTACAATCTGGCCTATGCCCTCAGTCATCCCGCAAGCTGGCTGGATTGGTCCGACAAGGAGGCGATCATGCGGGTCGTCTATTATGGCGGATCGGTCGAGTTCTTCTTTGTGGCTTTCACGGCTTTTCTGGTGCTCACTGCGGTGGGCATGTGGAGAAACGCCTTTATGTGGGGCTGTGTGCGTGCGCTGGAAGGGATGGCCAATACGGTCGGTCGTTTCGCGGCCTGGGCCGGGCTCTTGATGGTGATCCAGCAGATCCTCATCGTCTTTATCCAGCGGATATTCGCCCGGCCCGATATGGTCTTTGGTCTTGGTATCCCGCTGCAATTCGACATCAGTTGGTATGCCGAAGAACTCAAGCTGTATAACGCACTGATCGTCACGCTCTGCGCCACCTATACCTTTGTCCAGGGCGGGCATGTGCGGGTGGACCTGATCTATGCGCCGGTCAGCCACGCCACCAAGAAGATCATCGACATGGTGGGAAGCCTCGTGTTCATGATGCCGATGGCGGTGCTGACCTGGATGTATGGTTGGTTCTTCATGTGGCGGCACCTGATCGTGCCCAATCCCTCGGCCAGCGAGACGCTGGACCGGCTGTTGATGAAATCCCGTGCCCTGCGTTGGAACGTGGAAACCATCGGGTTCAGTCCCAACGGGTTCAACGGGTACTTCCTGTTCAAGGTGTTGTTGGTGCTTTTTGCGGGCATGGTGTTCCTGCATGCCATGGCGTTTTTCTGGCGCTCCTATCTGGAATTCAAGGAAGGCCCCGACAGTCTGGGCAAATACCTCGACCGCGACACGCTGGGCGAGGGCGAAGAAGCCTTTGAAGGCACACATTAAAGGGGCAGGCACCAATGCTATTTGGACTTGACGGGGTCGAGATCGGGCTGATCGTCGTATTTCTATGCCTCTTTGGGGGTATTCTCTCGGGGTTTCCGGTGGCCTTTGCGATTGGCGGGGCGGGGGTGGTTTCCTTTGGGATCATCGCCGGGCTCGACAGCGCGGGACTGCTGATCCACCATGCCATCGACACATCAAGCGAGGCGTACAGGTCTCTTGTGGGCAGTGGTGTGCGATCCGATGCGATTTCGGTCTTTCGCTACCCGGACCTGCCGCGCACGGCGCAATCCGTCTTTCCCCAGGGATGGGAAGTGGCGCTGGATCGAAACGTGTCCTTCCTTGTGAACCGCATCAACGAGCGGGTGCTGGCCGGGGCGTCGATCGAGACGCTGCTGGCGGTGCTGATGTTCGTGATGATGGGGATCACGCTGGAACGCTCCAAGATCGCCAATGACCTCTTGACCACAATGGCGCGGGTTTTTGGCCCGCTGCCGGGTGGTCTTGCGGTGTCGGTTGTGGTGGTGGGCACGTTCCTTGCCGCCTCGACCGGGATCGTGGGCGCGACCGTGGTGACCATGGGCCTCTTGAGCCTGCCCACGATGCTGCGGGCGGGTTACAGCCCGCAATTGGCGACTGGGGTCATCGCGGCCTCGGGCACACTGGGCCAGATCATCCCCCCCTCGATCGTGATCGTGCTCCTGGGCACGCTGGCGGGCGATCTCTATTCCGTGGCGCAGGAAAACCGCGCCATCGCGGCCGGATGCACGGACGCGCTGACCTATTTGGGCGAACCGGCGGTGGTGTCGGTGGGCACGCTCTTTCAGGCGGCGCTCTTGCCGGGGGTCATGCTGGCGCTTCTTTACGGCCTTTATGCCTTTGGCTATGCGCTGGTGAACCCATCCAAGGCCCCGGCGGTGCAGATCGCCGGCGGCGCGCGCGGTGAGGTGATCACCCGAGGTGAGGGGTTTACATGGTTTCTGGGCGTGCCGGTGGCGCTAATTGCCGGGGTGATGCTGCTCTCGACGCTGGGCATGGTCGGCAGCCAGAACCTGATCGTGGACAGTTTCAGCGATCAGGGCAAATCGGCATCCTTGCGCACGAATGTCAGCCCCTCGTGTCAGGCCGCGATGATCGAATTGCACGGACAGTCGAAATGGGATGTGGCCGTGGCCGAACAACAGGCCATTGACGCCGTCGGCGGCGTGACCGCGAGCGTGCGGTTGACGCCCGAGGAAATAGACACGCTCCGCGTGCAAAAGGAGGCGGATGCCGCCCCCATCGGCACGGGCGTGGCCACGTTGATGGTGATGTTCGGGTTGACGCTTGCGGTGGCGCGGGGCGTGGCGCCGTCGGCCAACCCGGCGCCGCTCTTGATCGGGGCCCTGGGCATCGTCCTGGGCCTGCTGGTCGATATTGTGCTGATCCGGCCCTCGACCTCGGCGGGGGTGACGGTGCTGCTGCTGCTCATCCCGCTGGCGATGGTCTGTTATGGCTGTGCCCATGGTGCGGGGCGAATGGCGCGCAACGAGTTGATCCGGGTGGTCTTTCCGCCGCTGGTGCTGATCGTGGCGGTGCTGGGCTCGATCCTTGGCGGGATCACCAATCCAACGCCGGCTGCGGCGTTGGGGGCAGGGGGTGCGATCATGCTCGCGGCCTATCGCAAACTGCGCGATCAGGACAGGTCGCCCAAGATCATCATCCTGGCAACGCTGGCGGTAGTGCTCTCGATCCTGATCGGCATCAACTTTGATCTGCGGATCAATCAGAGCGGGGTGAGTTTTGAATCCTGGGTGGCGTTCTTCTTTGCCTATGCCGCCTATCTCTATGCGGTGTTCGGACTCTTGTTCGCCTGCTGGGTGCTCTACAGCGGCGGGGTGCTGACCCCCGTGGTGCGCGAGACCGCCAAGGTAACAAGCATGGTCTTTACCATCCTGATCGGCTCGCAGCTCTTGAACCTCGTGGTCATCAGCTTCGGCGGGGAGCATTATATCCAGGAATTCCTCAAGAGCTTTGACAACGAGCTCAAGGTTTTCCTGATCGTGATGCTGGTGCTGTTCATCCTCGGCTTCGTGCTCGATTTCCTTGAAATCATCTATATCGTGATCCCGATCGTGGGGCCGGTGATCTATGGCGGCACCTTCGATCCGAAATGGGTGACGATCATGATCGCGGTCAATTTGCAGACCTCCTTTCTGACGCCGCCGTTTGGTTTTGCGCTGTTTTACCTACGCGGCGTGGCACCCAAGCAGGTGACAACCGGTCATATCTATCGCGGTGTTATCCCCTTCGTGTTTATCCAGTTGGGGGCGCTGGCCCTGTTGTGGTTTGTCCCGTCCATTGTGACGATTGTGCCGGCGTTGATGGCGAACTGAGTTTGCGTGCGTCTTGTGGGCGTATTCCACGACCCGCCGATGCCTGCGCCCGAACAGGTCTGGCCGCAATTGGCCAGGCCTGTTTTGGACTTGGTGGGGCAGGATTTCGCCCTTTCCCAAACGGGTGCAACTGATCGGGCAAACAGTTGAAATTTGGCCTTGTAACTCTCCCACATGGGCGGATATACGCGTCAACGGAGCTGTGGCCGAGTGGTCGAAGGCGCACGCCTGGAAAGTGTGTAGGCGGGAGACCGTCTCCAGGGTTCGAATCCCTGTCTCTCCGCCACTTGCACATCGCAAATCTGGGATGAGGTCCCTGACGGGGCCTTTTTTCTTTTGATTTTAAAGGGCTTTAGCGAGGCCATCCGACTTGCGGAGACTGGCAGTTTGGCCGAAATCGGTCTCTGAACGCCCCGCGTCTTTTTCAACCCGCCCTTCACCAAAATCGAGACGGATTCAGAAAGCGTAATACTTTCAGTGCCTTGGAGGAATAGAAATACGCCGCAGTTGAAGCGGGTTTGTGTGCTCTCGGTGCGAACAGAGACACCCGAAGGCGGCGTGGTCGTGCGGGGTGGCGCGAACTTCAGCGCAGGGTCCGCCTTCTGGCCCGCGGTCGCAAGGGGCGGAATGCAGTCAGTCGCTGGCATTTTCCCTAATATCCGTATCAGAATCTTGTCCTCTTGTGCCCCAGGGCATCGCCAACTCCGTCGCACACCATGTCCAAACGGCCTCGGTGGTTGGCATGTGCGAGATGCCCTTTTTGCGAACGAGATAATAATCGGGCCCGGCCCGTCGGGTAACCTCTGCCACCCGGCGCAAGCGTTCCGCCTCAATATCGGCCTGCACGAAAGCGTGGGCAGCGATGGCGATGCCCTGACCTGCCAATGCCGCGTCCAATGCCAAGGCCGTCTGGTTGAAGACGGCACCTGGTAGCTTTCCGGGCACGCCAAAGAAGGCTGGCCACTGGTTGTGCGCGTCGTGCAACAGCGGCAGCGCGCGCAGCTGCTCTGTCGTCATCGGCAGCGGTCGATGACCGATCAGATGATGGCTCGCGACCGCCACAAGATCCTGACGAAACAGAAGGATCGCTTCCTGCCCCTCCCGAAACGGCGGGCGGGTCAGGCGGACGGCGATGTCGATCTGATCCCGGTCGAAATCCGAAACAGCCTCGGTCGCCACGATGCGCAGCTCGATCCCCGGCAAAGCGGAGTTCAGATCGGCAAGGCGCGGCAGCAGGACTTTTGTCGCAAAAGTCGGGGTGACGCTGATCGTGACGGCCTCGGGTCGCGCCTGAAGTTGGGCCGTCGCCTCGACCATTGCGTCGAAGGCGCGGGTCATACCGGTCAGATATGACGTGCCCAGAGGTGTCAGGGCCAGACCGCGCGGCAGGCGAAGGAACAGCGCCACGCCCAAATGATCCTCGAGCGCGCGGACCTGCTGCGCAACTGCACCTTGCGACACGCCGAGTTCATCGGCGGCGGCACGGAAATTCAGCTTCCGTCCTGCGGCCTCAAAGTCGCGCAGGGCGTTCAGCGGCGGAAGGGTTCGACGGGAGACGGGCATGGTATCCTGTAGATTTCCTACATCCTGACATGTTTCCTTCTGGCGCGAAAGGTGTCGCCGGTTCGGGCACTATGTGACGAGCATCAGCAATTGGAGGCAGACATGTCAGGCGAAAAGGTAGCAGTCATCACGGCAGGCGGATCAGGAATGGGCGCGGCCACCGCGCGCAAACTGGCACAGGACGGCTACCGCGTGGCGATCCTGTCCTCTTCGGGCAAGGGCGAGGCTTTGGCCAAAGAGCTTGGCGGAGTCGGCGTCACCGGTTCGAACCTGATCGCGGCAGATGTGCAACGGCTGTTCGATCTGACCATGGACAGGTGGGGCCGGATCGACGCACTGGTCAATTCGGCCGGTCACGGCCCGCACGCATCGATCCTCGAGATTAGCGATGAGGACTGGCACAAGGGGATGGAGGTCTATTTCCTGTCGGCCATCGGATCAATCCATCTGGCAGTGCCGATCATGGTGGCGCAGGGCGGCGGGGCGATTGTGAACATTTCGACGGCTTGGGTGACGCAGCCCTCAGCCATGTTTCCGACCTCGGCCGCGTTCCGCGCTAGCCTTGCCACCTTTACCAAGATCCTGGCTGATGACTATGCCGCTAAGGGGGGGGTAATCTCCCCCTTTTTAACGGGGTGCATCCGTAGAACTTACGCGGCCA
>JBLRXE010000122.1:0-6850 GCA_047920895.1 Roseovarius sp. | reverse complement strand
GGAGGGCGACGAAGGCCTGCCAGATCTCGTCATAAAGCCCGTGCTTGCGGATCTGGTCGATGAAAACAGCATCGGCGCGGCGCAGGATCTCCAGTTTCTCGCGGGTGATCTCGCCGGGGCAGCGGATGGCAAGGCCGGGGCCGGGAAAGGGATGGCGGCCGATGAAGGTGGGCGGCAGGCCCAGTTCACGGCCGAGCGTGCGGACCTCGTCCTTGAACAGTTCGCGCAGGGGTTCGACCAGTTTCAGGCCCATCTTTTCGGGCAGGCCACCGACGTTGTGGTGGCTCTTGATCGTGACGGAGGGACCGCCGGAGAAACTCACGCTTTCGATCACGTCGGGATAAAGCGTGCCCTGCGCCAGAAACTCCGCGCCTTCGATCTGCCCCGCGTATTTCTGAAACACGTCGATGAACAGTCGTCCGATGATTTTTCTCTTTGTTTCCGGGTCACTTACGCCGTCAAGTTCACCCAGAAAAAGCTCCGCCTCATCGGCATGGATGAGTGGGATATTGTAATTGTCGCGGAACATGGCCACGACCTCTTCGGCCTCGTTCTGTCGCAAGAGACCATGATCGACGAAAACGCAGGTCAGTTGATCGCCGATCGCCTCGTGGATCAGGACGGCGGCAACCGAGCTGTCCACCCCGCCCGAGAGGCCGCAGATCACCCGCTTGTCACCTACTTGCGCGCGGATTTTCGCAATCGCCTCTTCGCGGTAGGCGCCCATGGTCCAGTCGCCCTTGAACCCGGCGAGGCGGATGAAATTCTCGTAAAGCCGCGCGCCGTTGGGGGTATGGTGCACCTCAGGATGGAACTGCACGGCATAGAAGCGGCGGTCGCGGTCGGCGGTGATGGCAAAGGGGGCACCGGGCGAGGTGCCCAGAACCTCGAATCCGGGGGCGATATCAGAGACATGATCGCCATGGCTCATCCAAACCTGTTGGCGCGCGCCGTCCGTGAACCAGCCGTCGAGCAGATCGCTTTTGACCCCGGTAGGCGTGACAAACGCGCGGCCAAACTCGGCAGTGGCGTGCTCTCCGGCCTCCACCTTGCCACCAAGGTCGTGCATCATCACCTGCTGGCCGTAGCAGATCCCGAGGATCGGCACGCCGAGATCATAGGTGGCGCGCGGCGGTCGCGGGCTGCCGTCGCGCATCACGCTGTCGGGGCCGCCCGAAAAGATGATCGCGCGCGGCGCCATCTCTTTTAGCAAGGCATCCGTCACGTTCTGATAGGGGTGGATTTCGCAATAGACATTCAGCTCTCGCAGGCGACGCGCGATCAGCTGCGTCACCTGGCTGCCAAAGTCGATGATCAACAGGCGGTCATGGGATATCTTGCTCATGTTTTGCCTAGTAATTGGCGTCCCGCCCCTGCGCAAGAGAAAGCAGCAACGCTTACCAGCGATAGCTGAGGCCGGTCGCGATCTCGTTCTGGTGCATGCGGATTTTCACCTGTTGCGCCACGCCCGTGAGCGCGGGGTTGGCCCCCGAAAAACTGTTCGCGAACGCATGGGTGTAGGAAAAGGTAAAGGCCCAGCGGTCGCTGATCTCGTAGGTGCCGCCCGCCGAGATGTGCCATTGCGGCGTGCCGGGGGCGATGGTGTTGATCACCACGTCGCCGTCGTTGCTGATAAACTCGGTTGAATAGCTGACACCGCTGCGCAGCGTGAGCTTGTCGGTCTTGCGCCAGATGGCCGCAAGACGCCAGACATCAATATCCTCCCAGCCGAAACCGACGCCATTCGGCGCGCCAAGTGGGCCGTTTGGCGGGGCGCTCGGGTTGGCGATGGGTTTCACATTGCCGTAGAAAATGCGCTGATACTCGCCCGTGATCGTCCATTGCGGCGCTGTGGCGGGGGTATAGGCCGCGCCCAGGGTCAGCATCGCGGGCACGTCGAATTCGCCACCGCCTGCGAACAGGCCGCGATACTTGCCGAACCGCGACATCTGTATTTCGTTGCGATAGGCCGCACCAAAGGCCCATTGCGGGCTGGCCTCATAGAGCAGGCCAAGGTTCAGGCCGAATCCGGTGGACCAGTCATGGCCCCGGTTGGTGACATCGCCGGGGCTGATCGAGAGACCGGAGAAGGCTTGCAGCCCCTGCGCCTTGAACCGTTGCACGGCAAGGATCGGAGATATGCCGAGGCTCAGGCGGTCATTCACCTGCCTTGCATAGTTCAGCGTGATGAAAGCCTGTTCCAGATTGACCCCAACAGGAGCAGAGCCAGCGCCAAGCCCTGCAAAGAAATTGGTGTCGAACTCGGTATTCATGCCGCCGTTGCCAAAGACGAAGGCCCCGAGCGATGATTGTGCGTCCAGTTTCCAGTTGGCGCCACCGCAGGGGATGAAGAAGACGTCATTCTGGCTCTTGTGGGTGCCGGCGGTCAGCGGGCCGCCGGGGGCGATTCGCACTTCGCGGTCGGGGGCAAAGGTGGTCAGACAGAACCCCGCCTGATTGCCCAGTTTGACGCCCGTTGCCGGATTCTGTGCCATGCCCAGAACGCCCGTGGGTATCGCCACGCCGGCACCGGCCATGCCTTTGGACTGACCGCCGTAACCATTGGCGAAATACCCATTGGTGGCGGTTGCGGGGCTGGCAAGCGCGCCAAGCGCAAACAAGGCCCCCGCGCGCAATGCGCTGTGAAAACGTGTCATCGGCTGTCCCCGGATCGGGCCGCGTCATTGCGCGGCGAGAGTCATTTTGAGCGTATCTAGGACAGAGTGACCTGCGGCTCCATTCTCTTTTTCCGGCGCAAAGGAGAATATCCGTGTCAGCATGGCGTTTCAGCCACATGTCGTTTTCATGACCCATGTGCCGCAATCGGCAAGCGGGTGGCCCAGGTGACAAGCTAAACGTGCAACAAGCCTGCCATGCGCGGGCAAATGGCGACTCAGGGCCCATCTCGGAGAAGGGGATTTTCATGACAGAAGCAGTAGTGCAGGGCAGACGGTCCCGGGGTGGCGGCGGGGCCGTGCGCCGCGCCGAGCGCACCGCCGTCAGCATCGAGACCGCGCGCTATATCGAGCGCAACATTCCCAATTTCGAGGTTCTGACCGAAGAGGCGCTCGAGATCATCGAGGCCAATGCCGAGACCGTTCTCGAAGAGGTGGGTGTGAATTTCGTTGAAAACCCGGCGGCTCTGGAACGCTGGCGCAACGCCGGTGCCGATGTGCAGGGCGAGCGCGTGCGTATTCCGCGCGGTCTGGCGCGGCAACTCTGCGCTACCGCCCCGTCGCGGATCATCCAGCACGCACGCAACCCCGCGCGCACTGTCGAAATTGGCGGCAAGTCGCTGGTTCTGGCGCCGGTCTATGGGCCGCCCTTCGTCCGCGACATGGAAGGTGGTCGCCGCTATGCCACGATGGAGGATTTCCGCAAATTCGTGAAGCTGGGCTATATGTCGAAATGGTTGCACCATTCTGGCGGGACGGTCTGCGAACCCACGGATATTCCGGTGAACAAGCGCCATCTTGATATGCTGCACGCGCATATGACGCTGTCGGACAAGCCCTTTATGGGCTCTGTGACGGAACCCAGCCGCGCACAGGACAGCGTGGATATGTGCAATATCCTCTTTGGAGAGGAGTTCGTGCAGCAGAATACGGTGATGACCAGCCTTATCAACGTCAACTCGCCGATGACGTTCGACGATGTGATGATGGGCTCGCTGGAGATCTATGCCGCCAATAATCAGGCCTGTATCCTGTCGCCCTTTATCGTGGGCGGGGCCATGGCACCGGTTTCGGTGGCGGGCACGCTGACGCAAGTGTTGGCCGAGGTTCTGGCGGGCATCGCCTATAGTCAGCTTGTGCGCCCCGGTGCGCCGATGATCTTTGGCGCGTTTGTGACCTCGATCGACATGAATTCGGGCGCGCCGACCTTTGGCACGCCGGAGGCTGCGCATATCACCTATGGTGCCGGGCAATTGGCGCGGCGTCTGGGGCTGCCGTTCCGGTCGTCGGGGTCGTTCAACGGATCAAAACTGCCGGATGCGCAGGCCGCCTATGAGACCGCCAACAGCCTGAATGTCGGCCTTTTGTCCGGGGTCAATTTCATGCTGCATTCCTGCGGCTGGCTCGAGGGTGGGCTGGTGTCTTCGTTCGAGAAATTCGTGATGGATGCGGATCAGTTGGGCACGCTGCACCATATGGCGCGCGGTGTTCAGATGGATGAAGAAGCGCAGGCGATGGATGCCATCCGCGAGGTCGGGCCGGGTGGCCATTACCTTGGCTGCGCGCACACGCAGGCGAATTTCAAATCCGCCTTCTGGCGCTCTGACCTCTTCGACTACAAACCGTTCGAAACCTGGGCGGATGAGGGCGAGCGCGACACGATGGTTCTGGCCAATGCGCGGGTTCACAAGCTCTTGGCAGATTACCAGCAACCGCCGCTTGATCCGGCCATTGCCGAGGCGCTCGCGGCCTATGTCGCCAAGCGCAAGGCTGAAATGCCGGATGCGTTTAGCTGAGATCACAAAGATATGACCTGAAAGAGCGCGCCGCATCCGATTGCGGCGCGCTTTTTTGTTAGGTCTCGACGAGGGACGGCACCACGGGCATATCCCGCGCCTCGCCCATCATCGCGATCAGCACCTCGACATGGCGCGCGGGCGAATAGCCCGAGGCGGCAAGGCGACGCTCCTCATCCAGCGCTGCCTCGGTTTCCAGCAACCGTATCAGCGCCGTGGGGCTCTGGGGCAGGGGGGCGTCGCGCAGCAGCCGCCGCAGATGCACCTCGCGGCGATAGTCTTGCAGGCCGATGCGCGCGGCGCGGATCAGCAGCGGGGGGCGGCGCAGCGCCCGGAGAGTTCCAAGGATATCGTGCATGAGAGGCTCCTGTGATCGTGCAGATGCTTCGTCGCACAGGTTGTGTGGCTGTTGCGTTTTGGGGCGCTGCGCCGCGCGCAGGGCTTTGGATTTGTTTACGATTTGTCAATGAAGGTTGCATTTCTGGAAACAATTAACGAACCGGTAATCTTTGCACTCTTAAGTTGTGGATAACTCTGTGGGTAAGTTGCCAGGTTGCGATCTGGTGCCGGATGGCCGAAAATTTGGGGGACGGGCGATGCACGAGGGGTATGCATTCAAGACCATTTTGCATGACGTGCCATCCTGGGTGCCGGAAGCGGCGCTGCACTATCTGGCCCATACCGAATCCGGCACCCCCATTCGGGCGTTGGCGCGGCACGCGGGGCGCCATGCCTCGACCGTGATGCGCCAGATTCGCGCCTATGAGACCCGCCGCGATGATCTCTTGGTGGACGAGGCGCTGCGGCGGCTTGGCCAGAGGGTGAGCCATGACAAGATGCCCGGTTCTCCTGCCAAGGAGGCTCCGATGACATCCCAGACTATTACGCCACAGGATCAGGCGATTGAACTGACGGAAAACCGCTTGAAATCAGAGGCAAGGCGCGTCCTGCGCCGCCTTTGCGAAGCGGGTGCGTTGCTGGCCGTGTCCGCCGACATGGACAAGGCCGTTGTGGTGCGCGACACCGGCAGCGGTCAGAGCCTGCGCACGGCGGTGGTCGAGCGCGAAGTGGCCGAGGCGATGGCCCTCAAGGGCTGGGTTGCCTGTGACAGTCCGGGCCGCATCGCGCGCTATCACATCACGGCCATGGGCCGCAGCGCACTGACCTTGATGCTGGCGGAGGCCGAGAATCACGCCAGCGGCATCGGCGACGGTCCGGTCGGTTCGCCCGGACGCGCGGTGCCGAACCGTAGTGGCCGGCGGATGCGTTACGGCGTTGTCGAGTCGCCTCTCGTGGCCTTGGCCCGGCGGCGCGACAAGGACGGAAGCCGGTTTCTGACCTCCGATCTGGTGCGCGCGGGCGAACGGCTTCGCGAGGATTTCGAACTGGCCCAGATGGCGCCGCGCGTCACGCAGAACTGGGATCATTTCCTGAGCCATGTCGACGAGCAGGGGCGGCCCTCGGAGGCGCGCGGCTATGACGCCGAGGCGGCGCGCCAGCGCGTGATGGCGGCGCTGCGTGATCTTGGGCCGGGGTTGGGCGATGTGGTGCTGCGCTGTTGCTGTTACATGGAGGGGCTGGAGCGCGCCGAAAAGAAAATGGGCTGGTCGGCGCGGTCGGGCAAGATCGTGCTGCGCATCGCGCTGCAACGGCTCAAAGGGCACTATGAGGGGTTGGGCGACGCGGGCGGATTGATCGGCTGAGCGTGGATGCGCGCGCGGGCTGCAAGCCTGGCATGCGATAATTCGGACTTGTCCTTGAGGTGGTAAACCATAAGCTGAAGGTATGAACATCACCCTGCGACAGCTTGGCTATTTCAAGGCGCTTGCCGAACAGCGCAATTTCGGGCGCGCGGCGGAGGTGGTCAATATCTCGCAACCGGCGCTCTCGGTCCAGATCAAGGAGTTGGAGACGACGCTGGGTCAAAAGCTGGTTGAGCGGCGCGCCCGCGACGTGGTGCTGACCCCGTTCGGGCGCCTCATTCTGGCACATGCGCAACGGGTTCTGGATGAGATGCAGGCGCTGAATGAGGCGGCGCGTTGGCAGGGGGGGCTGGCGGGGCGGCTATCGTTGGGGATCATTCCGACCATCGCGCCCTATATCCTGCCCGGCGTGCTGGAGGCGCTGCGCAGCCGCGACATCTCGCTTGATGTGCAGGTGCGCGAGGCCAAGACCGATCAGTTGATCGCCGATATCCAGAGCGGGCAGCTTGACGCCGCGATTCTGGCGCGGCCGGTCGGGGCCGAGGGGCTGCGGGAGTGGCTGCTGTTCGAGGATAGGTTCCTGCTGGCGGGAACGACGGTGCGGCTGGCCGCGCTCGGGCAGGGGGCAGAGGCACTGCGCCCCACATCGCTGGCGCACAGCCCGCTCTTGTTGCTG
>JBLRXE010000121.1:0-6866 GCA_047920895.1 Roseovarius sp. | reverse complement strand
ATGGGCTGAGGCCCGAGCGTCACCGCCCCCTGCGCGCCTCGGGCATGCCCGCACGCACCTGCGCCTCGGCCCAAGCCGCCAGCGCCTTGCGATCCGCAAAGGCATCGACCCGCGCCGGGGCGTGGTAGACCACCCGCACCCGGCCCTGACGCCGCACAGCCAGAACACGCAAAAGATGCGCGCCAAAGTCCATATCGCCCCACCAGCCATAGAACCGGGGATCTTCCCCTTTGGGGGCCTCATAGATCACCGAAACCGGCTGAACATGGATTGCATGCTCCAATCTCGGGCTAAAGAACGCCTGAAAAAGCGTTGATTTAAAAGCCAAAACGCGCAAACCATCGGTCGAGCTGCCTTCGGGGAAAAACAAGAGCTTGTGCCCTGCCAAGAGGCGCGATTCGAATATTTCGGTCTGCGCTCTGGCCTCTTTCGGATCGCGCGTGATGAACACCGTCCCCACCAGCCGCGCGAGATGGCCGATGCCCGGCCATCCTGCAACCTCGGATTTCGAGACGAAATAAACCCGCTTGCGCGCATTGAGCGAAAAAATATCCAGCCATGATACATGGTTGGCCACCACCGCCCCGGCGGCACGCAGGGGCGTGCCCACCACCTCATGCCCTATGCCCAGCACGCGGAAAACCGCCCAACAGACCCATTGCGTCACATAGGGCGTCCAGGGCCGATGCAACCCATAAAATGGCCGCTCGATCAACCGCAGCCCGATCGCGACGAGCACGCCCGAGAGAATCACCAGCACGATTCCCGGCCCCCGCACGCCCGCGCGTAGCCAGCCGCCGAGCGTCATCCGAAACTCCGGTTGCGGCGCCTCCGACTGCCACCTGAACTTCAAGGCGCAATACCCTGCTGATAAATGACTTTTTGCTTTTCTGTCAGGCGATCGGTATCAAGGATAAGGCACACATCGGTCGTGTTGAACGCATGGTCCACAAAGGCCCCCTCGCCAACATAGCCCCCCAGCCGTAGGTAGGCCTTGATGAGTGCCGGCACCTGTCGCATCGCCGCGCGCCGATCCAGATCCTCGGCGGCAATCAGGTCCATGCGCTGAAAATGTTCCGCCCGCGCGCGTGCGCGCAATGACGCCGGGGCGAGATGGCGATCATGCAGCAGGCTCAGGGGCTGCGCCAGCCGGTCAATGTCGGTGCCATGGAAACTGGCCACGCCAAAGAGGATTTCCACTTTGTGTTCCGTGACATAACGGCCCAACCCATTCCAGAGGTGAAACATGCCCGGCCCACCCCGATAGGACCGCGCAATACAGGAGCGCCCCAGTTCCATCAGCCGCCGCCCGCTGGTCTTGAGCGCAGTCAGGTCATATTCATCCTCGGAATAGAATTGCCCCGCGCGGGCCGCCTGATCATCGCGCAGCAACCGGTAAACCCCTACGACAGAAGAATTTTTTGAGTCATCGAGCAAGAGGAGATGATCAAAGAACGGATCAAACCGATCACATTCCAGTCGCGCCGCATGATCGACCAGCGGCCCGTCGCCGCCCAGTTCCTCGACAAAAACCTCGTAGCGCAGGCGCTGCGCCGCACGCAATTCCTCGGACGTATCTGCCAGTTTCACACGGAACTTGGGGGCGCTTGCGGTCATCGGCCTTGTCTCTGGGGTCTGCCCCGTCTTGTAGGCAAGAGCAGCCCCAAGTGCAATGTTCCGACTGGTCGTAGCACCCGGCGGTTGTTAACCTTTTGCTAACCCGGATCAGGGATCAAGGAGGGGTATCAGTTCCACCCGGTTGCCATCAATCACCACCTTGCCCGCTTCGCGAAAATTGACCGTGATGCGTCCGCCGATGTTGGATTGCACCTGTCCCGTGCCCCAATCCGGCCTCTGCGAATGCAGCACCAACATTCCCGGTTCGAGTATCGCGTTCATATCCGTCATGCCCAGTCCCAACCCCGGAGTCATTTCATGCCCCACCATACTCAGGCTCTTGGCGCTTTGATAGCCTCCCGCATCTGCCATGATCTCGTAAGTCCGCTTGGCGCGGTCGGCAACGGGCTGGAATTGCTGGGGCTTTCGGGCAGCGCCGAGGGGCCGGAAATGGCGCTTGTCACGGCCTCGGCGGCACAGGCTCTGGCGCGAGTGCGGCTCTTTCGTCTGGCCTTTGGTCAGGCCGAGGCAGAGCAGGTCACGCGGGCCGAGGAATTGCGCGACATCCTTGGCACCCTGCATGAAGGCGGGCGTATCGCCCTTTCGCTGCACATCACCGGCCCCCTGCCGCGCCCCACGGCGCAAATCCTGCTGCTTGGCCTGCTCTGCGTCGAACAGGCGCTGCCCCAAGGCGGGCAAATCTCGCTCAATCAAACACCCGAGGACTGGCAAATCGTGGCCACCGCCCCCCGCCTCGCCCCGCAACCCGACCTCTGGCAGGCGCTCTGCACGGGCGCGCCGTGGCCCAAGGTCAGCCCCGCGCAGGTGCATTTCCTGATCCTGCATCAATGCCTTGCGGCGCAGAGCTTAGCCCTTCAACATATGCTCACCGATACCGAATTTCGCGTCACGCTCTGACCGCACCATCACCTTCGACCAGATATTTGAAACTGGTCAGTTGTGCCGCCCCCACCGGGCCGCGCGCATGCATCTTGCCGGTGGCAATGCCGATTTCCGCCCCCATGCCGAATTCACCCCCATCGGCGAACTGGGTCGAGGCGTTGCGCATCAGGATCGCACTGTCGAGCCGGGCAAAGAATCGCGCAGCCGCCGCATCACCTTCGGTCACGATGCAATCGGTGTGATTGGAGCCATAGCGCCGGATATGCGCGATGGCATCGTCAATGCTCTCCACAACCTTAGCCGCGATGATACTGTCAAGGTATTCGCGGCCCCAATCATCTTCGCCCGCCGCAACCGTGCCCGCGAACCCCTGCAACGCCGCATCAGCGCGCACCTCAACCCCGGCCTCAATCAGCGCGCGGATCACGTCCTGACCGATGCTCTCGACAATATCGCGATGGATGAGCAGACATTCCGCAGCACCACAAATCCCCGTGCGCCGGGTCTTGGCATTGAGCACGACGCGCAGCGCCTTGGCCGGGTCCGCCGCCGCATCGAGATAAATATGCACGATCCCTTCGAGATGGGCAAAGACCGGCACCCGCGCCTCGCGCTGCACGAGCCCCACAAGGCCCTTGCCGCCACGCGGAATGATCACGTCAATCGTGTCGGTCATGGTCAGCATCTCTTGCACAGCCGCCCGGTCCCGCGTGGGCACAAGCTGAATCGCATCCTCCGGCAATCCCGCCGCACGCAGCCCCGCAACCAGACAGGCATGGATCGCGCCCGAGGAATGAAAACTCTCCGATCCGCCGCGCAGGATCACTGCATTACCGGATTTCACGCAGAGCGCCCCGGCATCCGCAGTCACATTGGGACGACTTTCATAGATCACGCCCACGACGCCCAAGGGCGTGCGCACCCGGCGAATATGCAGGCCCGAGGGTCGGTCCCATTCTGCCAGCACCTCACCCACCGGATCATCCTGCGCCGCAACCGCGCACAAGCCGTCCACGATCCCCTGAATCCGTGTCTCATCCAGCGCCAGCCGGTCCATCATCGCCTCGGACAGCCCCTTGTCGCGGCCATAGGCCAGATCGCGCGCGTTGGCTGCCATGATCTCGACCCGCCCGGCCCAGACCGCATCGGCCGCCGCCTCGAGCGCCGCGCGCTTGGTCGCGGCATCCGCAATCGCCAGATCCGCCGCCGCCGCACGGGCACGCACACCGATATTGGCCATCAGCGCCGCAATCTCTGTCTGGTCCTTCATCCGCTGCCCTCCCGCGTGTCAGAATGCCATATCGTCGCGATGCATCAAAGGCCCACGCGCCGGATAGCCCAGCACCGCCTCGATCTGATCCGAGCGCAGCCGCTTGATCCGCTCCGCATCCGCCGCGTCATAGCGGGTCAGTCCCTGCCCCAAGACGCGGCCCGCCTCATCGGCCACCTCGACCGGATCACCCCGGCCAAAGCGGCCTGTAATTCTTGTCACCCCCGCCGCAAGCAGGCTGCTGCCCGCCGACAGCGCACGCGCGGCCCCCGCATCGACCGTAACGCGCCCCTTGGGCTTCATCGCCGCAATCCAGGCCTTGCGTTTTTGCTGCGGATCGCCTTGGGCCAGGAACCACGTCGCCGCCGCCCCCTCTGCGAGCGCCCGCACCGGGTTCAACACGTCGCCTTGGGTTATCGCCATCACGCAGCCGCCCGCTGTCGCGGTCTTGGCGGCCAAGAGCTTGGTTTTCATGCCGCCCTTGCTCAGGCCAGAGACCGCATCGCCCGCCATCGCCTCGATCTCGGGGGTGATCGCCGCCACCACGTCGAATCGGCGCGCAGAAGGGTCCTGCGTGGGATTTGCGGAATAGAACCCGTCCACATCGCTGAGCAGGATCAATTGATCCGCCCCCGCCGTCACCGCCACCTGTGCCGCCAGCCGATCATTGTCGCCATAGCGGATTTCGTCGGTGGCAACGGTGTCATTCTCATTGACGATAGGCACCGCGCCCAGGCGCAAAAGCTGCTCCAGCGTCGCACGGGAATTGAGATAGCGCCGCCGGTCGGTGCTGTCCTCAAGCGTCACCAAGACCTGCGCCGCGGTCAGCCCATGCGCGGCCAGAGCCGCATCATAGGCCCCCGCCAGCCGGATTTGCCCCACGGCTGCCGCCGCCTGCGATTGCTCCAGCGTGAGCACACTCTGTGGCAGGTTCAGCACCCGCCGCCCAAGGGCGATAGACCCCGACGACACGAGGATCACATCGGTGCCGCATTGCCGCAACCACACCACATCCTCGATCAGCCCGCCCAGCCATTCGCCCCGCAAGGCCCCCGTCACCCGGTCCACCAACAGTGCCGAGCCGATCTTGATCACCAGTCGTTTCGCGTCGGTTACGGTTGCCACGGTGCGTCTTCTTCGTCCTCGTCAATCACCTTGTGGCGCAGGCGGTCCGCATCAATCCGCGCGCGCAACGCGCGCAGCACCTCTGTCACCCCCTCGCCCGACACGCCGGACATCAGCATCACAGGCGTGCCGCAGGCCGCCTCCAATTCTTCGCGCAGAAACGCGCGTTCTTCGTCATCCAATGTGTCGATCTTGTTGAGCACGGTAACGCGCGGCTTGTCGGCCAGACCACCGCCATAGGCCTCTAGCTCGGTGATGATGGTCTGATAATCGCCCACGATGTCGCCCGAACTGCCATCCACCAGATGCAGCAGCACCGCGCAGCGCTCGACATGCCCCAGGAACAGATCGCCAAGGCCGCGCCCCTCGGACGCGCCTTCGATCAGCCCCGGAATATCGGCCACCACGAATTCCACATTATCGACGCCGACGACCCCCAGATTGGGATGCAGGGTGGTAAAGGGATAATCGGCGATCTTGGGCCGTGCATTCGACGTGGCGGCAAGAAAGGTCGATTTCCCGGCATTGGGCAGCCCCAAGAGGCCGACATCGGCAATCAGCTTGAGCCGCAGCCAGATCGTGCGTTCCACCCCCTCTTGCCCCGGATTGGCGCGGCGCGGGGCCTGATTGGTCGAGGTCTTGAAATGCAGATTGCCCCAGCCACCGTTGCCGCCCTGCGCCAAGAGCACGCGTTGCCCGACCTCGGTCATATCGGCGATCACCGTTTCCATATCCTCGTCAAGGATTTCAGTGCCCACCGGCACACGCAACACGATGTCATCGCCGCTCGCACCAGTTCGTTGACGGCCCATGCCGGGCGTGCCGCTGCGGGCAAAGAAATGCTGCTGATAGCGGAAATCAATCAGCGTGTTCAGCCCGTCCACCGCCTCGGCCCAGACCGAGCCGCCATTGCCGCCGTCCCCGCCATCGGGGCCACCGTATTCGATGAATTTTTCTCGGCGAAAGCTGACACAGCCGCCGCCGCCGCCGCCAGAGCGGATATAGACCTTTGCGAGATCGAGAAATTTCATATGCCGTCCTTATCGCAAAGGCCCCTATCCGAGCCTCAGATCATCTTTTTGCTATAGGTCCAGGTCGCCACCTTGGCGCCGCGCGCAACGCTGAACGCCTCGGCATCCCCAAGATACTGAAACCCGCAATTCGTCAAGACCCGGGCCGAGGCGGCATTGTCCTGAAACACCGTGGCAAAGATCGTGCGTGCCCGGTGCGGATTGGCCGCCAAGAGCGCCTCGACCGCCGCCGAGGCAACGCCGGTGTTCCAATAGGCCGGGGCCACCCAATAGGCAATCTCGGACTGGCCATCATCCACCGGCTCAAGGCTGATGAGGCCCATCACCTCGGACCCGCCTGCCTTGGTGCCGTCGATGGCCCAGATATCCTCGGACCGGCCTTCGGCCTGTGCCCGCGCAATCAGCGCCTCGGTCGCCCCCGGCGGCAGGGGGTGCGGAATGCTGCGGGTAAAGCGCGCGACGCGCACATCCCCGGCATTCATCCCGATCTGCCCTGCATCCGACACCCGCAAGGGGCGCAGTTCAAATCGTTCCGCCACAATCACCAGCTGGTTCACAATCGTCTCGTATTTCATGCGCCTGCTCCTCCGATCAGCGCCACGGTCATGGCAAGAGATGGCCACTCCTTGCCAAAGCACAACGGCAGCCTCGCGCGATTGTGCAGTCTCGTCACCTCACGGGCCCTTCCCCTTGCCCGCAAAAGCGAAAAGGGACCGGCGGTCTCGCCGATCCCCTCTAGTGTCAAAACCCCAAGGACGGCTTATTCAGCGGCCTCCGCCACGGGCAGAACCGAAACAAAGGTGCGGCCCTTGAGGCCCTTGTGGAACTTCACAGCGCCTTCGGCCACGGCAAAGAGCGTGTGATCCTTGCCTTCGCCCACGTTCAGACCCGGCCAGAACTTGTTGCCGCGCTGACGCACG
>JBLRXE010000120.1:0-6931 GCA_047920895.1 Roseovarius sp. | reverse complement strand
CGGCACGTTGAGGGCGCGCCTGAGTTCCCCGATGCGCAGGTAATCGGGGCGGAAATCATGGCCCCATTGACTTACGCAATGGGCCTCGTCCACGGCGATGAGGCCCACGCCGATGCGGCGCAGCATCCCAAGCGATGATCCCGCCGCCAACCGTTCTGGCGCGATATAGAGCAGGCGCAGCCGCCCTGCCTCCAGCGCCTGCCAAACCTCGGCGGTTTCTTCGTCGGTATTGCCAGAGGTGAGCGCGCCCGCCTCGACGCCCGCCGCCTTGAGCGCGCGGACCTGATCGCGCATCAGGGCAATAAGCGGCGAAATGACCACGGTCACGCCCTCGCGCATCAGCGCAGGGATTTGAAAACACAGGGATTTGCCACCCCCCGTGGGCATGATCGCCAGCGTGTTGCAGCCGGTGGCGACGGTGTGAATGATCTCTTCCTGCCCCGGACGAAAGGCATCGAATCCGAACACATCGCGCAAAAGCGTGGCGGCGCTTGGCATGAGACCCCTGTTAGTTCTGACTATATCTGCTCTTGCAAAAGGTTTTTCACACTAAGATTAGGTGAACAAGCCCCGGTGATCAGTAAAACACCGCGGCATTATTGATCAGCACGATCCGCAGGGCATAAACCGCCACCAGCACCACGAGTGGCGCAAGGTCAATCCCGGACATCGGCGGCAGAAATTGGCGCACCCGGCCATAGATCGGCTCTAACAGGCGGTTGAGGCCATGCCAGATCTGCGCCACGAATGCCTGACGCAGGTTCAGCACCTGGAAATTGATCAGCCATGACATGATCACATGCGCGATAATGAAGAACCACAGAATGTCGAGAATGAGCATCAGGATCTGGAAAAGCGACTGCATGGGTGGGTGTCCTCTGGGTCTGGCCGCCTATGACCTATGCAAGCGCGCGCCAAAGCGCAAGTCTGACGCGCGGTCGCGGTTGACGTGACCCGATGGCAATGCCAAGCCGCCTGTGAAGGAGATCGAGCATGTATCCCGTTCTGCGTCTGATGTGGCAGTCATTCCTGCACCGCAAATCCCCGCGCCTGCCGCTGACGGGGACGCATGTGTCGCACCATATCTGCATGCCTTGGGACATTGATCTGTGGCGTGAGCTGAACAATGGGCGGACGCTGACGATCTTTGACCTCGGGCGGATACCGCTGGCGGGGCGTGTGGGGCTGATCGGGGCGCTCAAGCGCAATCGCTGGGGTTTGGCGATTGCGGGGGCGAGTGTGCGCTATCGCCGTCGGATCACCATGTTCGAGCGGATCGAGATGCGTTCTCGGCTGCTGTCCTGGGATGATAAATTCGTCTATGTCGAGCAATCCATGTGGAAGGCGTCGGGCGACTGCGCCAACCACATCCTGCTGCGCGCGGCCATCACGGGGCGCGAGGGAATCATCGCGCCCGACCGTGTGGCAGCGGAACTGGGGCAGGACACGACCGCACCCGCCTTGCCGGATTGGGCCGCAGCCTGGATCGCGGCGGAGGCCACACGTCCCTGGCCGCCCATGCAGGACGCACAGGAATAGCTTGCGCACAACCTGCAAGGGTTGTCATATCCCCTTGAAACCAATGGGGTTGGGGCATGGCAGGCATATCGCAGCGCAAACGGATCTGGGGCTGGTATTTCTTTGACTGGGCCAGCCAGCCCTATCACACGCTGCTTGTGACCTTTGTGTTCGGTCCCTATTTTGCCTCGGTGGCCTCTGACCATTTCATGGGAACAGGCCTGACCGAAGATGTGGCAGATGCGCGCGCGCAGGCGATGTGGTCCTGGTGTCTGACGGCGACCGGGTTGATCATCGGATTGGGGGCACCGATCATGGGGGCCTTTGCCGATACCACGGGGCGGCGGTTGCCATGGATCCTTGTGTTTTCAATGATGTATGTGATTGGGGCAACGGCGACTTGGGGCATGTTTCCGGATGGATCGAACCTCTGGTGGGGGCTGATGGCCTTTGGCTTTGGCTTCATCGGGGCGGAATACGCACTGATTTTCATCAATTCGCAACTTCCGTCCTTGGGAACAGCGGAGGAGGTCGGAGACCTGTCAGGCTCGGGTTTCGCCTTTGGCTATGTCGGCGGGGTGGTATCGCTCGTTGTCGTGCTGGCGCTCTTTGTCGAGCAATCCAGCGGTAAGACATTGATCGGGCTTGATCCGGCGTTCGGGCTGGATGCCACGGCGCGGGAGGGGACACGGGCCGTGGGACCATTCACGGCGCTCTGGTTCGTGGTCTTCATGGTGCCCTATTTCCTCTGGGTGCGGGAGACGGGGCCAAGGGGGCATGGCGGCGGGGCGGCTGTCGCGCTTGGAACATTACTAAAGACTATCAAGGGCTTGCGGCATCGGCTGAGCCTGAGCACCTACCTCGGGTCGTCAATGTTCTATCGCGATGCGCTTAACGGTCTCTATGGGTTTGGCGGCACCTATGCCATTCTGGTTCTCAACTGGTCGATCACCTCTGTCGGTGTGTTCGGAATCATCGGGGCAATTGCCGCGGCGGTGTTCAGTTGGGTTGGAGGCAAGGCGGACAAGCGGTTTGGTCCCAAGCCAGTGATCAAAGTAGCCATATGGGCGTTGATGGGGGTCTGCGTGATCGTGGTGGGCATGGACCGGAGCCAGATTTTCGGGGTGCCGCTGGCCGAGGGGTCCAGCCTGCCGGATATGATCTTTTTCGGCTGTGGCGTGCTGATCGGTGGCTTTGGCGGGGTGTTGCAGGCGGCCAGCAGGTCGTTGATGGTGCGGCATACTGATCCGGCCTTACCTACTGAAAACTTTGGACTTTATGGGCTGTCCGGGCGGGCGACGGCGTTCATGGCGCCGGCACTCATTGGTCTTGTGACCACGCTCAGCGGGTCTGCGCGCATCGGGATCTCGCCGGTGATTTTGCTGTTTCTGATTGGCCTTGCTCTGCTACGCTGGGTCAAGGCGGAAGGGGACAGGGAAACATGGGTCGGATCGTCGTCATAAGTGCGCTTTTGCTAGGGCTTTCGGGCTGTATGCAATCCAAACCGGAGCCTGAGGCAAGCGGTGTCTTGTCCAGTCAGAGCATCCCCGCCGCAATGCAAGGTGTTCATGCCAAACAACTTTTCGGCGCGCAGCGGGGGGCGTCGGAGCATAGCCCGGCGGCCTATGGCAGCTATGCCAAGGGCTGTCTGGCGGGGGGCGTCGCCCTGCCCGAGACCGGCCCCACATGGCAGGCCATGCGTCTGAGCCGCAACCGTAACTGGGGACACCCGGAAGCCATTGATCTGGTTCAGAAATTATCGCGCGTCGCGGCGCAGCAGCCGGGGTGGAACGGGCTCTATGTGGGGGATATCAGCCAACCGCGCGGCGGTCCGATGCTGACGGGTCATGCCAGTCATCAGATGGGATTGGATGCCGATATCTGGCTGAGACCAGCAGACAATCTCAACCTGAGTGTGACGCAGAGAGAAAATATCTCTTCTATTTCAATGCAGGAGGCGAATGGTGCCTATACCAACAGCCAATGGACCCGTGCCCATCACGAGATCGTTAAGGCCGCCGCCAAGGACCCGCGCACAGCCCGGATTTTCATTTTTCCGGGTGCCAAGGTGCAGATGTGCAAGGATGAACAAGGGGGTGATCGGGAGTGGTTGCGCAAGGTGCGGCCATGGTATGGGCATCACTACCATTTCCATGTCAGGCTGAATTGTCCAAGCGGAACAACAGGTTGTGTGTCGCAAGAGGTGGTGCTGCCGGGGGATGGCTGTGCAGAGGCGGATGAGTGGGTGCGCAATATTCTGAACCCGCCGCCGCCTGACCCCAATGCGCCCGCGCCCAAGCCCAAGCGCGAGTTGACCATGGCTGATCTGCCGGGGCAATGCGTGGCGGTGTTGCAGGCTGAATAAATCAGCATGCTGCGGAAATTTTTGTGGCCACCACATGATTTTGTTTTGACAAGCGCGAAATCTGTGGCAACCTGTGGATAAGTTCAACAAGCGAAAGGAGGTGGTCCAGTGTCTATAGAGGGATTGGAGCGAGGTGTCGGAACAGTTCGGGAGGGGATCGCCTAGGGCAGCCCCGAGGTGAAAACGACCTGAATTGGTGCGCCTAACCGGCCCACCTCCGCGACTTCTAGAGGGCCGTTCCCGGATGGGACGGCCCTTTTGATTTGGGCGGGTCGGCTTGTAAGCTCTGTAAGGTTTGTGAGGGGATTTTGTAAGGTCGCGCGGGATTTTAGCGGGTTGCGTCTGATCGGGTTCACATCGCCCCGGTTCCCGAGCCGGGGCCTCAACGCTGCCTCGGCGAGGTCCCGGGTCAAGCCCGGGACGGGTGTGTTTTCGATTGAGCGCAACACGCCCTAGTGGTCTCGTGCCGATCGCTATCGAGAGGGGCCCCGGATCAGGTCCGGGGCGGGTGTTGCCGCGTAACGGTGTTCTTACTCAGATCAGCGGCAGGATCAGCGCGACCTGAAGCCCACCGGAGGGCGGGGTGTGTAGCTCGAGCCGCCCGCCGGACTGTTCGGCAAAACCTTTGACCATCGACAGCCCAAGTCCCGAGCCTTCGCCCACCGGCTTGGTGGTAAAGAAAGGCTCTGTGATGCGGTCGATCATGCCGGGCGGCACGCCGGGGCCGGTATCCTCGATCTGGATCGCCACCTCACGCGCGACGGGATTGACATGAACCGAGAGCCGCAGAACGCCCCCCTCGGGGTGCATGGCATCGCGGGCGTTGATGGCGCAGTTCAAGAGTGCTGTTTCCAGTAACTGACGGTCGGCGCGCAGGCTGAGATCGGGCAGCGTGTCGGAGAGGACAACGCGCACAGACTTGGGCAAGAGGCGGCGCAGCGAGAGGGCGAAGGCCGCAAGAAAGGGGGCTAGGGCGATGTCGCTGCGCCTCATCTGCGATTTGCGCGAGAAGGCCAGAAGTTGTCGCACCAGATGGGCGGCGCGGTCGGTTCCGGCGCGGGCCTCACCCAGCATGGTTTCGCGCTCTGCTGGATCGGGCAATTCCGAGGCCAGGTCGAGATTGCCCCGAATCACGGTCAGGATGTTGTTGAAGTCATGGGCGATGCCGCTGGTCAGTTGACCGACCGCGCGCATCTTTTGCGATTGCACCTCGGCCTCTTGGGCGCTGCGCAGGGTGGCGCGGGTGCGCATCATCGAGAGATAGGTCATCATGTAATAGGCATTGATGCCGAACCCGCCAAAGACGATGGCGATCTGATGGCTCTGGGTCTCGGTCTTGGCGACAAAGGCCAGCACGATGCCCATGACACAGAGCGTGAGCAAGAGCGTATCCCAGAGCGCCAGAAAGGTCAGATCGGTATGGCGGCTGAGATTGTAGAGGCCAAGGCCGATCAGCCCGCAAATGCCGATGAATTCATAGGCCCGGCTATCAAGGGTGGTGAGATAGACGGTCATCCCGGCATACCAGGTGGAAATGATCATGCTGGCGAGAAAGAGCGCGCCATAGGCCCCGCGCCCCTTGGGCAGATTGGGCGCGCGCAGGATGAAGATATAGGCCCCGTTGAGCAGGATATAGCCAAAGCCCCAGATCAGCATGAGGGGTTGCGCCGTGCTGATCCACAGAAGGAGCGCCGCGCCGGCAACGATGGCGTGGCGCGTGAGAATCTCGGTCACGGACGTGGCGTCCGCGTGTCGGAGGATTTCGATCTGGCGACGGTATTTAGCCGGGTCGGTCATGGCGAGCCTATGGGGATGAAACGGAAGGCACGTCATCCGAGCATAGGCGAGATGCCCTGCACCACGCCACTGAAAGGTTGGGGTTGGAGGTGGGTCAGCGGTTATCGGCTATACTTGATGAACGGCGTCACTTTGGCGATGCGGTCATAGAGGTGGCGCGCGGTTGTGTTGAACTCTTGGGTCATCCAATAGACCGCCGGGCGGCCGTCGGCATCGGCGCGGGCATAGACCGCCTCGATCAACGCGCGCCCCACGCCCAGACCCCGCGCCTCGGGGGCGGCATAGAGATCCTGAAGGTAGCAGACCTGTTCCACGCGCCAGTTGTGGGCGTGGTAGATGTAATGCACCAGACCCACGGCGCGGCCATCAAGGAGCGCGATCAGCCCGTTCTGGTCGGGATGATCGGGCGAGAGAAGCCGGGCAAAGGTGGTGTCGTAGGTCGTATCCGGCAGGGTGGTTTCGTAGAAATCGAGATAGGCGCGCCAGAGGTCGCCCCAAGCGGGGCGGTCTGCGGGCTCTAACGGGCGGATGGTGAGGGTCGCGGTCATTCCGCCGCCACGGCCTGCGGATCGACCAAGGTGACGATGTCCATCATGATGGTGTTCAACTCGAAATCTTTGGGGGTATAGACTCGCGCCACGCCCATTTCGCGCAGGCGGCGGGCGTCATCCTCGGGGATGATGCCGCCGACGATCACCGGCACGTCACCAAGGCCAGCGGCGCGCATGCGGCCCATCAGATCCTCGACCAGCGGCATATGGCTGCCCGAGAGGATCGAGAGGCCGACGACATGGGCGCGATCTTCGAGGGCTGCATTCACGATCTGTTCGGGGGTGAGGCGGATGCCCTCGTATCCGATGTCCATGCCGCAATCGCGGGCGCGGCAGGCGATCTGTTCGGCCCCGTTGGAATGGCCATCCAGCCCCGGTTTTCCGACAAGGAACTTGAGACGACGGCCAAGACGGTCCGAGACCGCATTCACAGCGTCGCGGATGTCATCCAGACCTTCGGTCCGGTTCGAGGGGCTGGCAGACACACCGGTGGGCCCGCGATATTCGCCAAAGACGGCGCGCATCTGCGCGGACCATTCGCCGGTGGTGACACCGGCGCGCGCGCAGGCGATGGAGGGCTCCATCACGTTGCGCCCCTCGGCGGCAGCGGCGCGCAGGGCGGCAAGGGTGGATTTGACAGCGGTTTCGTCGCGGGCGCTGCGCCAGTCATTGAGGCGGGCGATCTGTTCGGCCTCGACCG
>JBLRXE010000119.1:0-6951 GCA_047920895.1 Roseovarius sp. | reverse complement strand
GAGACGTGGCCAGTCTCGTACGGCTCTGCTCCGGGTTGGGTGTGACAGCGGTGCATGCGGTCCAGCCTGCGGCGGGACCGGGGCTGGGGCATGTGCTGATGGGCGCGCTTTGCTTGGCAGGACTCGAACTGGTGCGCCTCGGGATGACACCGCTGCGGGTGGACCAGGCGGCGCAGCGGCTCGGATTTCGGGCGGGGCCGTTCCTGATGATGGATATGGAGGGCCTGCCGGTGTTGGCGGTGCGGCTGCGGAGGGTGGCCGAATGGTTGGGCTGCCGGCCCCCCGGCGCCAATGATCCGCTCGCCGATCGGCTGGCCAAGGGGGCGGTCGGCCGCGCGGTCGGGCGTGGGTTCTATGACCACCCGAGCGAAGGGCCACGCCCGCCCAAGAGCATGGCCGGAACGAGGCGTGATCCAGCCGATGTGCTGGGAAACATGCCGCCACGGCATGCGCTGCATGCGGCACTGGTCGGGGCGGCGATGCAGCTTTTGTCGCGCGGGGCGGTGCTGCGTGCCTCGGATCTCGACGTGCTGATGGTCCGCGGTTATGGCTATGAGCGCGCGCGCGGCGGGCCTCTGTTCGCCGCCGACCAGCGCGGAATGTTGGAAATCTTGCAAGATTTCAAAGCCCTGTCCAAGATGGGTTCGCCGCTCTGGCAGGTGCCGCCGATGCTACTGGATATGGTCAAGAACGGCGAGGGGTTCTTTGGTCGGCGGATTGACACCTGAGGCGATCAGCCGAGCAGGATGCCCACGACAACCATCATCAGACCGATCACCGACAAAAATAGGGCGCCGGTATTGATCGGCACGACCCGTTGCACCGCCGCACGCAACTCTGTTTCCAAAAGACCCGCCTTGCGCGCCCGCCAGACTTTGGCAATGCACCAGATCAACGTCGCCAGCCCCGCCAGCGACAGGGCGGCCCCAGACCAGATCATATACTCCATCGCCTGCTCCTCTTCAGTCCTACCGCCCCGGCGCTAGAGCAATTTTTTGACCATTGCAAGCCGTGCCGCAGATGGTCCTTGCACCGCATTCGGCGGGGCGTTAGTCAGAAACCCCAACCGACCGGAGATCAGGCCATGGACGATATGAATTCCGACAGCAGCTACCGCGTCACCGCCGATGAGCTGCGCCAGTTCATCGAGCGGTTCGAGCGGCTCGAGGCCGAGAAAAAGGACATTGCCGACCAGCAAAAAGAGGTGATGGCCGAGGCCAAGGGGCGCGGCTATGACACCAAGGTCATGCGCAAGGTGATCGCCCTACGCAAACGCGACAAGGACGACATCGCCGAAGAAGAGGCCGTTCTGGAAATGTACAAGGAGGCGCTCGGAATGGCGTGAGCGGCGCCCTCCGACACCGGACGAACAACCTGCCAGTTGCAAAAGGTGCGCCCCCGTGGCGCGCCTTTTGTCGTTTGCCCATCACCCGGCACCATGCCCTTTCTGTGGCGACGATGCGCGAGCAAAGAGCCGTTCCGGTGCGGATACGGTTCCCCGATGGCTCAGAAGGGATTGGCGAGGGCAGGACCAGTGGCGGGTTGACCTATGGTCCGAGGATTCCGAGAGCATTCAATCCACCACCGGCCCCACTATGGCGCCGCCCGGTCAGCGGGCCGGCCACAACGCCGGGCCATGGATGTGCCGCAACAGGGAGGGGCGCCTCAGCCCCGCCCACGATAGGGCGGCACGCCTTGATCGGGGATCCAGACGCCCTCGGGCATCGCCCCTGTTTGCCAGAAGACATCAATCGGGATGCCCCCGCGCGGATACCAGTAGCCGCCAATGCGCAGCCACTCGGGCTCCAGAAACTCTGCCAGCCGCCGGGCAATCGAAATCGTGCAATCCTCATGGAACGCGCCGTGATTGCGGAAACTGGTCAGGTAAAGCTTGAGCGCCTTGCTCTCGACCAGCCATTTGCCCGGCACATAGTCAATCACCAGATGCGCAAAATCCGGCTGCCCGGTCATCGGGCAGAGCGAGGTGAACTCGGGCGCGGTAAAGCGCACGTTATACTGCACATCCGCCTGCGGATTGGAAACCCGCTCCAGCACCGCCTCTTCCGGGCGTTGCGGGACCACGGTGGCACCGCCCAACTGCTTGAGGTCTTTATAGATATTCTCGCTCATCTTTCTCTCCTTCACACCCCGCGCTTGTTGCCCCAGAGCATCACATGCAGCTGCGGCAGCACCTTTGCGTCAAACCATCCGTCCCCCGTCACCCGCTCCACCAACCAGCGCATCCGGTCGTCGATGCCGTCCTGATCCACGGTTGCTGCGTCATCCTCGGGCGGGGGCGGCGTATGATTGCCGGGTTGCAGGTAAAGCGGCAGATCAGGGTAACGCCCCGACACTTCCCGCGCCCATTGGTAATCCACCGCGTCGAACACCACGATCTTGAGAACCGTTGCCGCCCCCTTGGCCGCCGCGATGCAATCCCCGAAGAGCGCCCAATCCACCACCATCCCGGACGACGGCGGCTTGGGGCTGAGCACCAGCATATCAAGCGCCGCAAACCAGTCGCGCGCGACAGAGCCTTGGGTTTCCATCGCAAACCGGTAGCCGCGCGCATGGCCCAAGTCGATCAACGCGCCCAAGGGCTGAATCGCCGGATTGCCGCCCGAGAGCGTCACCATGATCGGCCGACCGCCCGAGAGGCGCGCCACCTCAGACATCACCGCCTCTGCGCTCATCGGGGCCCAAGTCTCGCGATAGGCCGAGTCTACTGCATGCAGGCTGTCGCACCAGCTACAGCGATAATCGCACCCCCCCGTGCGCACGAACACCGTCGGCTGCCCGATCAACGCGCCCTCGCCCTGGATCGTCGGGCCAAAGATTTCCGATACGCGGATTGCCTCGCTCACGGGCGATACTCCGCCCAAGTTTTCGGCGTCTCGCTGACCTTGACCGCCGTCACCTCGGGCCACCGGGCACGGCACCAGTCAAAGAGATGCTTGGCCATCCGCTCGGCGGTCACGCACTCATCCCCCAGCACATCATTCAGATGCCGGTGATCCAACGTGTCATCAATATACCGCTTCAGATCGCCCAGATCGAGGTAATCGCGCACAAAGCCATGCGCGTTCAATTCGGCGGCGGTCAGTTCCACCACCACGATGTAATTATGCCCATGCAGCCGCGCGCATTGATGCTCTGGCGGCAGACCAAAGAGCTGATGCGACGCGGAAAAGTGGAATTCCTTGGTGATCCGATACATCACGCCCCCCGTCCGGCCACAGCCGCCAGCCAGAAATCAGGGTCCTCATAGTCGGTGGGGTCAACTACCCCCGCCAGATGAAACGCCTCGCGCCGCTCCACACAGGTGCCACAACGCCCGCAGTGTTTTGCACCACCCTTGTAGCAAGACCAAGTTTCGGCAAAGGGCGTGCCATGCTTGGCCCCATCGGTGACAATGTCGCCCTTCGATCCCTGCAAATACGGCGTGTAGAGCGTCACATCCGCATAGCCCTCCAGCGCCGCATCCTGCATCGTCTGAAACGCGGTGATGAAACCGGGACGGCAGTCCGGGTATATGAAATGATCGCCACCATGCACCGCCGTGGCCACAGCTTGCGCCTTTTCCGCCGCCGCCATGCCAAAGGCGATGGCCAGCATGATCGCATTGCGATTGGGCACGATGGTGATTTTCATGGTCTCTTCGGCGTAATGACCATCCGGCACCGCCACATCATCGGTCAGCGCCGATCCCGACAGCGCCGCCCCGATCTGGCGAATATCCATCACCTTATGCGGCGCGCCCAGACGGCGCGCACAAGCGGCGGCATATTCCACCTCTTTCACATGGCGTTGCCCGTAATCAAAGCTCAGAAGCCCCGCCAATTCATGCTCAGCAGCGACCTTGTGGGCGAGCGACACGGAATCAAGCCCGCCCGAGCAGATAACAATCGTCCTCATCTTTCATCCTTGTTTTTTAAAGCGGGTAGGCTGCGACCGCTTGACCCCGCGCATCTAACGCCTTTGCGGGGCGAAAACAAGGTGGCGCTATGGGGCCAATCGCCCCCGCAATTCGGTCTTGAGCACCTTGCCGTAATTGTTCTTGGGCAACTCGGCCACCGCGATATAGCGTTTGGGTCGCTTGAACCGCGCGATCTGGCTCAGGCAATGGACATCGAGCGCGGCCGCGTCCAAGACCCCGTCGCAAACCACAAAGGCCACCACAACCTCGCCCCATTCCGCGTCTGTCTGCCCCACCACCGCCGCCTCGATTACGTCAGGATGGGTCAAGAGCACCTCTTCCACCTCGCGGGGATAGATATTGCTGCCGCCCGAAATGATCATGTCTTTGGACCGATCCTGCAAGATCACATAACCGTCGCCGTCCATCCGCCCCAGATCGCCGGTCCAGAGCCAGCCACCGCGCAGCGCCTTTTCACTCGCTGCCGCGTTCTGCCAATAGCCCGGCATCACCGCATCACCGCGCACGAGGATTTCGCCCACTTCGCCGGGCGGCACCTCGGCCCCTGTTTCATCGGCAATCCGCACCTCGACCACCGATTGCGCGCGGCCCACCGATACCAACCGCTCGCGCCAACGCGGATGGCTGCGATCCACCACATCGGCGCGGGAAAGTGCCGTAATCCCCATCGGGCACTCCCCCTGCCCGTAGATTTGCACAAAGACGGGACCAAACACCTCAACCGCCTCCAGAATATCGGCCAGATACATCGGCCCCCCGGCATAAACCACGCTGCGCAGCCCCGCGCCGGTCTCGCCAGTCGATCGCGCCCGCGCGGTCAGCCGTTTCACCATCGTAGGGGCCGCGAACATATGCACCCGGCCATGATCCCGCGCGAGACCAAGGATTTCGCCCTCGTCAAACCCGCCCGACGCCGGGCACACATGCCGCGCCCCGCGTAGCACATGCACCATCGCATAAAGCCCGGCACCATGGCTCATCGGCGCGGCGTAGAGCGTGGCATCCGCGCCCGTCACCTCATCCACATCCGCAAGATAGGCGAGCGACATCGCCACCAGCATCCGGTGGGTGATCCGCACCCCCTTGGGCCGCCCGGTGGTGCCGGAGGTGTAAAACAGCCACGCCAAATCCCCCGGTGCGCGCGCCGCCACCTCGGCCACGGCCTCGCCCCGCGTGACCGCCTGCGCCGCAACACCCTGTTCAGCCAAGGCATCCCGCCGCGCCGCATCCGCCAAAACCACCCGCGCACCGGCGTCCGCGATGATCCACGCCGCCTCTGTCCCGTGCAGCTTGGCATTGATCGGCACGGCGACGGCCCCTGCATACCAGATGCCATAAAGTGCCAAGAGGTAGTCGGGCGCATTGCCCATGAAAATCGCCACCCGGTCGCCGGCGGCCACGCCCTGCACAACCAACCCGCCCGCCACCGCGCGCGCCGCCCGGTCAAACCCCGCATAATCCGTGACCTCCTCGCCACCGCGAAACAGTGCCCCCCGCGTTGGCCACGCCTGCGCCGCCCGTTCCAGCCAAATCCCGATATTCATCCCCTGTCCTCCTTGGTCCCACCAAAGCACCGACGCGGGCCATGCACAATTCCGTAGAAACACGCAAAACCCTTGGCGCGCCGCATCCCGCGCGCCATAAACAGCCCATGAACATCAAGGAACTCGCATTTGATCATGCCCCCGTGGGGCTCGCGCTGCTGGAACACCGCATTATTCGGCAGTGCAATCAGAAATTTGCCGCGATCTTTGGCGATTCCCCGGCCGATTACGCCAACATTCCGCTGGCCCGCTATTACCCCTCGATCGAGGATTACCGCCGCATCGGGGCGGATGCGCTCGCCATCATGCGCAAGACCGGGCGGTATGCGGACGAGCGAGTGATGAAGCGGCGCGATGGCACGCTCTTCTGGTGCCGGGTGCGCGGACAGTCGCTCACCCCCGAGGCGCCATTTCAGCGCGGTATCTGGTCATTTTCGGACCTCTCCGACGAGCGCCCGCTGGTGGAACTCACGCAACGCGAACGCGAGGTGGCGATCCTCACCTGCCGGGGGCTGACGTCCAAGGAAATCGGCCTTGATCTCGGCCTCAGCTATCGCACGGTCGAGGTTTATCGCGCGCGTCTGCTCGAGAAATTTCAGGCCCGCAAACTCGCGGAGCTGGTGGCCAAACTCTCGGGCATGCCGCTCTGATTGCAGGCAGCTCTCGCAAAATTGCCCTCCAACCTGTATATTATAGGGCAATGGCCGCTTTTCTCAGCCTGCACCTTGCCCTATAAGCAGCCAAAACAAATGCCATGAGTCCGCCAGACGGGACATCATCGCGCTGTGGTCGAGGAAGATATGTCGAACAAATCCCATGAATCGGACGTGGCCTTTATCAAGGCACTGGCGGAACTGCTGAACGAGAACGATCTGACCGAACTGTCGGTCAAGCGTGAATATGGCGAGGATGACACGCTGAACGTGCGCGTGAGCCGCCGGGGCGAAATCGTCACCGCCCATTACGCACCGCCCTCCGGACCCGCCCAAATGCACGCCCCCGCTGGCGCCCCGGCCCCTGCTGCGGTCCCCCCGTCCGAGGATCCCGCCAGCCACCCCGGCGCCGTGACCTCGCCCATGGTCGGCACCGTCTATATGCAGGCCGAACCGGGCGCACCTGCCTTTGTCAGCGTGGGCACACAGGTGTCCGAAGGCGATACGCTGCTGATCATCGAGGCGATGAAAACCATGAACCATATTCCCGCCCCGCGTGGCGGCACCGTCAAACGCATCCTGATCGAGGATGGTGCGGCGGTCGAATATGGCGCGCCTCTGATGATCATCGAATAAGGCGGTCGCGATGTTCGACAAAATCCTGATCGCCAACCGGGGCGAGATTGCCCTCCGCGTGATCCGCGCCGCCCGTGAGATGGGAATCAAGACCGTCGCCGTGCATTCCACCGCCGACGCCGACGCGATGCATGTGCGCATGGCCGACGAATCCGTATGCATCGGCCCCCCGCCCTCGTCC
>JBLRXE010000118.1:0-7000 GCA_047920895.1 Roseovarius sp. | reverse complement strand
CATCAGCCTGCCCGCCGTGGCATCCTGATCAAGCAGGCCCGCGCCGAACATCACGGTGACGATCAGCGCCAGCTACACCACGCTACGGGGCACTATCTTTTCCTTGATCTAAGAACGGTGTCGTTATCTTGGCCGATAGGCATAGCCTGGTAATCGAAAGGGTCCATCGGCGCGCGGATATGTCACCCGCTCTTGCACCCTGTCCCGCTCCCTTCCATATAGGACAGGACGAAAACGGAGGCCAAAATGAGCGATTTTCCCGGATGGCACGGCACCACCATCATCGGCGTGCGGCGAGGTGGCGAGGTTGTCGTCGTCGGTGACGGGCAGGTCAGCCTTGGCCAGACCGTGATCAAGGGCACTGCCCGTAAGGTGCGCCGCCTCTCGCCCGGCGGTCATCCGGTGGTGGCGGGTTTTGCCGGGTCCACGGCGGATGCCTTTGCCCTGTTGGAACGGCTGGAAACCAAGCTCGAGGCGACGCCGGGCCAATTGCAACGCGCCTGTGTCGAACTCGCAAAGGACTGGCGCACCGACAAATACCTGCAAAAGCTCGAGGCGATGCTGATCGTCACCGATGGCGACCAACTCTATGTCATCACCGGCGCGGGCGATGTGCTGGAGCCAGAGCATGACATCGCCGCCATCGGATCGGGCGGCAACTACGCCCTCGCCGCGGCGCGCGGTCTTGCGGAAAATCCGCAACTCACCGCCGAGGAGATCGCCCGCAAGGCCATGGCCATTGCTGCCGATATCTGCGTCTACACCAACGGCAAGCTGACTGTGGAGAGCATCTCGAAATGACTGACCTGACCCCGCGCGAGATTGTCTCGGAACTCGACCGCTACATCATCGGCCAGGACGACGCCAAGCGTGCCGTTGCCGTCGCCCTGCGCAACCGTTGGCGGCGCAAGCAGCTCACCGGCGACCTGCGCGATGAGGTTTATCCCAAGAATATCCTCATGATCGGCCCCACCGGCGTCGGCAAGACCGAGATCAGCAGACGCCTTGCCAAACTTGCCCGCGCCCCCTTCATCAAGGTCGAGGCGACCAAGTTCACCGAAGTTGGCTATGTCGGCCGCGACGTCGAACAGATCATCCGCGATCTGGTCGACAGCGCCATCGCCCAGACCCGCGACTGGATGCGCGATGACGTCAAGACCCGCGCCGAACAGGCCGCAGAGGAACGCGTGATCACCGCCATCGCTGGCGAGGATGCCCGCCCTGGCACCCGCGACATGTTCCGTAAGAAGCTGCGCGACGGGCTACTGGATGACACGATGATCGACATCGAGGTGGCCGATAGCTCCAACCCTTTGGGCATGATGGATATCCCCGGCCAGCCCGGCGGCCAGATGGGCCTGATGAACTTGGGCGACATCTTTGGCAAGGCGTTCGGCCAGCGCACCACCACCAAGCGTGTGACCGTCGCCGACAGCTACGCGCTGCTCATCGGGGAAGAGGCCGACAAACTCCTCGATGATGAAACCGTGCACCGCACGGCGCTCGAGTCGGTTGAACAGAACGGCATCGTTTTCCTTGATGAGATCGACAAGGTCTGTGCCCGTTCCGACGCGCGCGGTGCCGACGTGAGCCGCGAAGGCGTGCAGCGCGACCTCCTGCCGTTGATCGAGGGTACGACCGTCTCCACCAAATACGGCGCGGTCAAGACCGACCATATCCTGTTCATTGCCTCCGGCGCCTTTCACATCGCCAAACCCTCGGATCTCCTGCCTGAATTGCAAGGCCGCCTGCCCATCCGGGTGGAACTGCGCCCGCTGACCGAGGCCGATTTCGTCCGTATTCTGACGGAGACAGACAACGCCCTCACCCTGCAATACACCGCCCTCATGGGCACCGAAGAGGTGACGGTCAGCTTTACCGAGGATGGCATTGCTGCGCTTGCCCATATCGCGGCAGAGGTCAATCAATCCGTCGAGAACATCGGCGCCCGCCGCCTCTACACTGTCATGGAACGGGTTTTCGAAGAGCTGTCCTTCACCGCCCCTGACCGCACAGGCGAGACGGTGACGGTCGATGCCGCCTTCGTGGACAATAACCTGGGCGAGTTGATGAAGTCGGCGGATTTGAGCAGGTATGTTTTGTGAGGGGGGATTAATTTGACAGTCAAACTTTCGTTTCTGATGATCGGCGTTAGCCTGGACTGCAATTAACAAATTTCAAATCTGCCAAGGCAGCGTTGGACCGCGGCTCGCGCATGATTATCTTGTATTCGCACCCGCTCCATTATCCTCGTAGCGTGAATATGAGTGTAACAATAATACAGAAGAAATTCATGTCCGGCCCATGCAAATCCTTGCGTTCTGAATTTTCCATATCCTAATCGCTCATAGACAGTGTGGTCTGTTCAGCGAACGTAGGATGGGTATAATATCCACCCCCGTCATTCCTGCGGAGGCGGGAACCGGTTAAATCCGCCCATGCCGTTCGCAGCCAAACATTAGCGATCGTTGATCGTTCAAGACGTTCAGGGTTTCTCGACGCCATCACCGATCTTCGGTCTGGCACGCAGCACGATGAATCTGCCACAGGACTGGCCACAATCTTGGCTTGGAGTGCATGGTCTACCGCCTGCGCCTGCGTGGCGGGTGGGCCGAGCGGTGCGGCAGATCGCCCCTTTCGCTGATCCGCCGTGCGTCGCGTTCCCGGATATCCCTGTGGGTCGGGCAGCGGTCAGGGGGATTCGGGGATTATGCGGGTTCCTCGGACAAACAAAAAGGGCCGCGACAGGCGCAGCCCTTGAGAGAGGTATTTCGGCGGCCTCAGATGCTGTCTTCGATCCAGCTCTGGAGTGCTGCCTTGGGGGCGGCACCAGCGCGGTTCGAGATGACCTGCCCGTCCTTGAAGATAAAGAGCGCCGGGATACCGCGCACGCCCATGGCGACGGCGGAATTGGGATTGCTGTCCACATCGACCTTGACGATCTTGACGCGGCCAGACATCTCAGACGACAGTTCTTCCAGAACCGGGCCGATCTGTTTGCAGGGGCCGCACCATTCGGCCCAGAAATCCACCACGACGGGAATGTCGGAATTCTTGACTTCGGCGTCGAATGTGGCGTCGGTGACGGCAACGGTGGCCATGATATGTCTCCTAGTGGTCAGGGTTTCGGTCGTGAACCTATGGAGCCGGGCGCGGCGCGTCAAGCGATGGTGGTGGATTCAAGCGCCGCAGTCACAAGATCGTGGGGTAAGGACATGAGCGTCGCGGTGCGGGTCCAGAGAATTGCGGTCTCGATGCGGCGGTCTGGGTAGAGCTGTGCGAGCGCATGGGCATAGGCCCCCATCTGGCGCAGAAGGGCATCGGGGCAGTCGGTTGCGGTGTCGGGCACGAGCGCGTTGGTCTTGAAATCGACGGCGAGGATGCGCGTGTCTTGGATGATCAGACGGTCGATAACTCCGTGAATCCGGCATCCCTGAAGGGGCGCGAGGTTGGCGGTGATCGCCACCTCGGTCAGGGCGTCGGAGGTAAAGAGGGCCATCAGGCTGGGCCGCGTCAGCACCTTGTCCGCCTCGGCAAGAAGAAGGGCGAGCTCTTCGCCCGTGGCGGCATCGCTGCCGTTGGAGAGGAGCCGCGCGGCGGTGGCGGGCCAGTCGGGGGCGGGCACGGTGGGCAGAAATTCGAGAAGGCGGTGGATCTGGCGACCGCGCCGCTTGGCGGCCTCTTCATCGAGGCCCCGCTCGCCGGGCAGCGCCTTGGCCCCGCCCAACTCCGAGGGGCTGAGCGTTTTGACGCGCACAGGGAGCGGCGCGGGGCGCTGAAAGAGCGGAGCGAGAGCGACAGTTTGAAGGGGCGCTGAGGGCGCTGAGTCAGTCTCTGTTTCGGCCCAAAGACCATGATCGAGGCGCAGGCCGGGGCTATGGGCAAAGCTGTGGGGCTGCGCCCCTGCCGCCGCCATCCCGCGTTTCACCTTGTCATACCAAGTGTCGCCCTGCTCGCCCAAATCGCCATGGGCGGCGACGATGAGCCAGGTTTCGGCCCGCGTCATGGCGACATAAAGCAGGCGGTCACGTTCCGCGAGCAGCGCGCGGCGTTCGGCCTCAATCGCCTCGGCTAGGGTCTGGGGCATGTCATTGGCGCGCCCGGTCCAGAGGGCATGGCCCGCTTGTGTCACGATCTGCGGCGCCGGTGGCATACGCCATGCGCCACATTCGGGCAGGATCACAACGGGCGCCTCGAGCCCCTTGGCCCCATGCACGGTCATTACGCGGATGCGGTTGCCGGCACTGTCGAGTTGGCGCTTGATCTCGAGATCGTCGGTTTCCATCCAGACGAGAAAGCCGGTGAGGCTATCGACCGCGCGGCGTTCATAGGCCATGGCCTGCGCCAAAAGCGCGTCGATGCCATCCTCGGCCTCGGTTCCCAGACGGGCCAGCAGGCGGCGACGGCCATCGTGGCGGGTCAGGATACGCTCGATCAGGTCATAGGGGCGCAGGAAATCGGCATTGTCGAGCAGGTCACGCAGGATTGCCATGGTGTCGGGATAGTCGGCGGCGCGGGCGCGAAATTCCTCCCAGAGATAGGGATGGTTGCGCCCTTGGGCGAGGTCGTAAAGCTGCGCTTCGGTCCAGCCGAAGAGCGGCGAGCGCAGGGCGGTGGCAAGCGCCAGACTATCCTCGGGCGTGGCGAGAAAGGACAAGAGCGCCTCGAGATCGCGCACGGCCAGTTCTGCCCCGACCTTGAGCCGGTCGGCCCCGGCGATGGGCAATCCCTGCGCCTTGCATTCGCGGATGATCTCGTGAAAGAGCGCGGATCGGCGGCGCACGAGGATGAGGAAATCGCCCGGTTGCACAGCGCGAAAGCCGCTGGGCGATTTCGGGTCGGGGATCGCCTGTCGCGCGGCAACCATATCGCGCATGGCCGCCGCCACCTGCCGCGCCAAGAGGATCGCGGGATCGTTGGTGGCGCGGATGTCAACGGGCATGTGCCAGGCGGGCGGTTCATCCTCTTCCGGCTTTTCGACCACAGGCCAGAGATCGACACGGCCAGGGAGCGCATCAAAAAAGGCTTTGTGACCCTCTTCCGGCGTAAAGCCGCTCTCGCTGCTCTGGTCAAAGCAGCAATCGACGGTGGTCAGGATGGCCCGCGACGAGCGAAAGGAATAGGCCAGAACGCGCGATTGCAGGGGCGTGTTGGTGGCCCCCAGACGCAGGCCAAATTCCTGCTGCATGCGGTCGAATTCGCGCGGATCGGCCCCCTGAAAAGAATAGATCGACTGTTTCTTGTCGCCCACGACAAAGATGGTGCGCGCCACATCGGCGCGCGCACCCTCACCGCTGGTGAATTCCTGCGCCAGACGTTCGATCACCTGCCATTGCACAGGGCTGGTGTCCTGCGCCTCGTCCACGAGAATATGGTCGATTCCGCCGTCAAGACGATAGAGCACCCAAGCCGCGACCGCAGGCGCTGTCAAAAGATCGCGGGCGCGCAGGATCAGGTCGTCGAAATCGAGCAGGCCGCGGATCTGCTTGGCGCGCTCATAGGCGGGCAGGAAGGCGCGGGCGAACTCATGCAAGGCGCGGGTTTTCTGCATGGCGAGAAGGGCTAGGCGCGCGGGGCGCGTCTCCTCGACGCGCAGCATCCATTGCTCGATCTGCGGCATGACATGGGAAAGGGTGCCTTGGGTCGCCTTGGTTGGGAAAGAGCCTAACTTGGCGGAAAAGGGGGATTTCGCGGTCTTTCCGGTGAGAAAGACATCCTCCAAAAGCGGCAGCGCGCCGATGTCGAGCGCGCCGATCCGTGCCAGTTTGGCGGCGGCCTTGACGTCATTGGCGGACCCAGCCTGAAGGGCGGGCAAGAGGTGATCAAGAAGCACCTGTTCGTTGCCCAGAAACACCCGGTCACGGATCATTTCCGGGCTCAGCCCCTCGGGCTGATCAAAGAGAGCGGCGAGGTCGGCACGGCTCAGCGGTTGCGCGAATCCGGTGCGGTGGCGCACGATCTCGGCGGTCAGTTTTTCCAGAGTTTCGCCGGAATAGTGTCTGGCAAGCGCATAGAAGGTGGCAGCGTGTGGCCCGGCGGCCAGTTCTTCGACAATCTCGGCGCGCAGGAGGGTGGCGGTGCGATCCTCCATTTCGGTGAATTGCGGCGTGACCCCCGCCTCGAGCGGGAATCGGCGCAGAAGGGAGGCGCAGAAAGAGTGGATCGTCTGGATTTTCAGCCCGCCCGGCGTCTCGATCGCGCGGGCAAAGAGGCGACGGGCCTCGCGCAGGGTCTGATCGGTGACAGCCCTCTCATGACCCAGCAGGTCAAGTTCGCGGATGAGATCGGCATCGGCCAACATCGCCCAAGCGCCAAGGCGGCGAAAGAGGCGGTTTTGCATCTCGCTTGCCGCAGCCTTGGTATAGGTGAGGCAGAGGATATGCTGCGGATCGACCTCGTCGAGCAAGAGCCGCGCCACGCGGTCGGTCAGAACGCGCGTCTTGCCCGAGCCAGCATTGGCCGAGAGCCACGTCGAGAGGTCGGGGCGCGCCGCCTCGACCTGTGCTTGGGTGGCGGCGTCGCGCGCGGTCATTGGCCCACCTTGGTCACTTGGGGTGTATCGGTCATTTCCCATTCGCCATAGCGCGCCAGTTGGTCGTAATCGCCATCATCCTCGGCCATGCGCGGGGCGCGGCGGGCAGTATAGCCCATATCAGGGTCGAAATAGGCCGCGATCAGCGCGTGAAACTCGGACCAGATTTTGTCCGGTGGCTCTGCGTCAAGGGGGGCATCCAGTTCTTTGGGGTCGCTGCCCAACCCTATGAAGACCGCGCGGGCCACGCGGCTTGGCCCCATATCGCCAAAGCCTGCGCGGGTGGCAATTGCGGCCTCCAGCAGCAGTTGCTTGTCGAAACTGGTCTGTTCCTTGGCGGAGGGCGGCGCGCCGGTCTTGTAGTCATAGATATGGACCTGCCCCAGATCATCAAGATCGAGACGGTCCGCCTTGGCCGAGAGGGTAAAGCCCAGATCGGGCAAGGTGGCGCGGCCCTTGGCCTCGAAC
>JBLRXE010000117.1:0-7027 GCA_047920895.1 Roseovarius sp. | reverse complement strand
ACTCCATTACAGCGATCAGGGCGCGGGCGCGCCGATCCTCTGCCTTGCGGGGCTCACGCGCAACAGCGCCGATTTCAGCTTTGTCTTGCCCCATCTGGCGGGGTATCGCGTGATCTGCATGGATTATCGCGGACGCGGGCAATCCGGCCATGCGCCTGATTTCATGTCCTACAACATCCTGCGTGAAGGGCAGGATGCGATTGAACTCATGGATCATCTGGGGCTGGACCGCGTCACGCTGATCGGCACCTCGCGCGGCGGGCTGATTGCCATGGCGCTGGCCTATGGGCACCCTGCGCGCCTGAGCGGTGTCGTGCTCAACGACATCGGGCCAGAGGTGGCCCCCATCGGAATCGAGCGGATCATGGCGTATGTGGGCAATGAGCCGGCGCAGCCCGATCTGGAGCGGTGCGCCGCCGCCCTCGCCCATGTCCACGCCACCGACTTTCCCGGCGTGCCGCTGGAACGCTGGCGGCAACAGGCGGGGTTCATGTTCTACGAAAAACCGGGCGGCGGCCTTGGCCTGCGCTATGACGCGCGGCTGCGCGATGCGCTGGTAGGGCAAGCGGGGGCGGGCGAGGCGGTGGACCTCTGGCAGCTTTTCGACGCGCTCAAGGATATTCCCACCGCCGCGATCCGGGGGGAGAATTCTGACCTCCTGAGCCTTGAGACCTTTGCCAAAATGCAAGAGCGTCACCCCGGTCTCATCATCGCCACCGTGCCCGACCGGGGCCATGTGCCCTTTCTCGACGAACCGCAATCCCTGAGCGCCATTCACACCCTTCTGGACCAGATAAAATGACCGACATCACGATGATCCGCGCCGCTGCCAGCCGTCTGGCGGGCCATGCAAGGCGCACGCCGCTCTTGTCCTCGCCCTTTCTCGACGAGATCGCCGGGCGGCGGGTTTTCATCAAACCCGAATGTCTGCAACACACCGGCAGCTTCAAGTATCGCGGCGCGCGCTCGGCTGTTTCGGCGCTGGATGAGGGCACCCGCGCGCGGGGCGTGATCGCCTTTTCCAGCGGCAACCATGCACAGGGCGTGGCGCTGGCGGCGCGGCAATTCGGTGTGCCGAGCGTGATCATCATGCCGGGGGACGCGCCGCGCATGAAGATCGACAACACCCGTGCGTTGGGGGCCGAGGTGGTGCTCTATGATCGCGCGCATGAGGATCGCGACGCCATCGGCGCGGCGCTGAGCGCCGAGCGCGGTCTGACGCTCATCAAACCCTATGACGAGCCGCAGGTGATCGCAGGCCAAGGCACCATCGGGCTCGAGATTGCAGAGGATGCAGCAGCCATGGGCATTACACGTGCTGATGTGCTGGTCTGTTGCGGCGGTGGCGGGCTGACCTCGGGCATCGCCCTGGCCCTTGAGGCCGACGCGCCGGGTCTGCGCGCGCGCCCCTGCGAGCCGGAGGGGTTCGATGACGCCGCGCGGTCGCTGGTATCGGGGCAGATTATGCGCAACGCCCGCACCTCGGGCAGTCTCTGCGATGCCATCGTGACGCCGCAGCCGGGGACCATCACCTTTCCGATCATGCGGCGGCTCTGCGGTCCGGGGCTGGTCGTGACCGAGGATGAGGCGCTGCACGCCATGGCGCTTGCCTTTTCCCGGCTCAAGCTGGTGGCGGAACCGGGCGGCGCCGTGGCGCTGGCGGCGGCGCTCTTTCGGGCCGATCAGATCGAGGGCGACGCGGTGTTTCTCACCATTTCGGGCGGCAATGTGGATGCGGATGTGTTCCAGACCGCACTTGCCCGCTTTGCCTGAGGGGGGGCCATGGCATTTCTCGATCTCGATGATGTGACCCTGCATTACCTCGACGAGGGCGACCCCGAGGGTGCGCCCCTTGTCTTTGCCCATGCGCTGGGCACCGGCACGTTTCTCTGGGATGCGGTGGTGCCGCTTTTGCCGCCCGGCCTGCGGATCATCCGCTATGATGCGCGCGGGCATGGGCAATCCTCGACCCCGCCTGCGCCCTATGCCATGGGCGCGCTGATCCGCGATGCCGAGCGGTTGATGGATCATTTAAAGGTCAGTGACGCGATGTTCGTGGGCCTTTCCATTGGCGGGATGGTGGCGCAGGGGTTGGCGGTAAAGCGACCGGACCTCATTCGCGCGCTGGTGCTGTCCAATACCGGGGCCAGGATCGGCACGCCCCAACTCTGGGCCGAGCGGATCGCCACGGCGCGCCGCGCGGGTGGGATGGCGGACTTGGCGCGCGGATCGTGCGAGCGGTGGTTCACGCGCAGCTATCTCAAGGAAAACAAGCATCTGCCGTGGTTTGAGCGGCTCTGCCAGCATGATCCCGAGGGCTATGCCGGATGCGCCGCCGCGATTTCCGGCACGGATTTCTATACGCCCACCTCTGGTCTGCGCCTGCCCACGCTGGGCATTGCCGGGGCCGAGGATGGCTCGACCCCGCCGGACCTTGTGCGCGAAACGGTGGACCTGATCCCCGGCTCGAAATTCGAGCTGATGCGCCGCACCGGGCATGTGCCGCCCGTGGACCAACCCGAGGCATACGCCCGGCTGCTGACAGACTTCCTGCACGCCACCGGGCATATCGGTCCCGCCTGAGCCCCTAACCTGACGGAAACCCGCTTGCGGTGACGGGCGAATCCGGTTCACCTGCGGTCAGCATCGGAAAGGGAGGCCCCATGCAAACAATCACAGCCGCTGTGTGCCATGCGTTTGGTGCGCCCCTCGTGCTTGAAAAGGTGCATCTGCGCGCGCCCGAAGCAGGCGAGGTGCAGGTCGAGATCAAGGCTGTGGCGATCTGCCATTCAGACATTTCCTATGCGATGGGCGGCTGGGGCGGCCCCCTGCCCGCCGTTTACGGCCATGAGGCCGCAGGCCGGGTCAGCGCCGTGGGCGCGGGCGTCAGCGGCTTTGCTCCGGGCGATCCGGTGGTGGTCACGCTGATCCGCGCCTGCGGACAATGCGCGCCCTGTGCGACGGGCCGCCCGACGGGCTGCGAGACACCGCAGGATGACGCGCACGGCCCGCTTTCGACGCTATCGGGCGGCGTGCTGCATCAGGCGATGGCCTGCGGGGCCTTTGCAACTTCCGTGGTGGTGCATCACAGCCAGATCGTGAAAATTCCCCAAGGGATTGACATGGCGGCGGCCAGCCTCTTGGCCTGCGGCGTGATTACCGGCGTGGGGGCGGTGATCAACGCGGCCCATCTGCGCGCGGGACAGGATGTGGTGGTGATCGGCGCGGGCGGTGTCGGGCTCAACGCCATTCAGGGCGCGCGCATCGCGGGGGCGCGGCGGATCGTGGCGGTGGACATGACCGAGGACAAACTTGCCGCCGCCCGTGAATTCGGCGCGACCAATGGCGTTTTGGCGACCGAGGACAAACCGTGGCGCACGGCCAAGACGGCGATGGGGCGCGGTGCCGATGTGGTGCTTGTGACCGTGGGCGCGGCCAAGGCCTATGACGTCGCCCCGCGCTATCTGGCCAATGGCGGCAAGGTGATCATGGTGGGAATGCCGCACACTGGCGCGGCCTCAAGCTATGAGGCGGCCAATTTCGCCGCGATGGGGCAATCCATGGTTGGCTCCAAGATGGGCGAGGCGGTGATCCGCCGCGACATTCCCTGGCTGGTCGATCTCTATGCCCAGGGGCGGCTCAAACTGGATGAGTTGATTTCGCGGCGCTGGCGGTTTGACCAGATCAACGCGGCCATCGCCGATACCAAGTCCGGCTCCGCCCGGCGCAATGTGATCGTGTTCGAATGACGGGCTTTCATCTGGCCCGAAATACCTCGGGGGTCGGGGGGCAGCGCCCCCCGCTCTCTCCCCGCACTCTACCGCTCTTGCATCCTGACAGGAGACAGCCATGAAGCTTAGAGACCTTGACATCATCGTGACCTCCCCCCCCGCCCCCGGCTGGGGGGGGCGCTATTGGATCCTTGTCAAGCTGACCACCGATGACGGGATCACCGGCTGGGGGGAATGCTATGCCGCGAGCGTCGGGCCAGAGGCCATGCGCGCGGTGATCGAGGATGTGTTTGCCCGTCATATGGAGGGCGAGAACCCCGAGAATATCGAGCTGATGTTCCGCCGCGCCTATTCGTCTGGCTTCACGCAGCGCCCGGACCTGACAGTGATCGGGGCGTTTTCGGGGCTCGAGATTGCCTGTTGGGACATCTTGGGCAAGGCGCGGGGGCGGCCTGTCTGGGCGCTCTTGGGCGGCAAGATGAACCCGCGCATCCGCGCCTATACCTATCTTTATCCCCTGCCCCATCACCCGATCACGCCGTTCTGGACCTCGGCCGACATGGCGGCTGAGAGTGCGGCAGAGTGCGTGGCGCGCGGCTATACGGCGGTCAAGTTCGACCCGGCTGGCCCCTACACGCTGCGCGGCGGGCATATGCCCGCGATGACGGATATATCGCTGTCGGTCGAGTTTTGCCGCAAGATCCGCGCGGCGGTGGGCGACAAGGCCGATCTGCTCTTTGGCACGCATGGGCAGTTCACCACCGCGGGCGCGATCCGTCTGGGTCAGGCGATCGAGCCTTATTCGCCGCTCTGGTATGAAGAGCCGGTTCCGCCAGACAATGTGGGCGCGATGGCGCAGGTGGCGCGCGCGGTGCGTATCCCCGTGGCCACCGGCGAGCGGCTGACCACCAAGGCTGAGTTTGCGCCGATCCTGCGCGAAGGCGCGGCAGCGATCCTGCAACCGGCGCTGGGGCGCGCGGGCGGTATCTGGGAGATGAAGAAAGTGGCCGCCATGGCCGAGGTCTATAACGCGCAGATGGCCCCGCATCTCTATGCCGGGCCGGTGGAATGGGCGGCGAATGTGCATTTCGCGGCCTCCATCCCCAATATCCTGATGTGCGAATGTATCGAGACCCCGTTCCACGACGCGCTGATCAAGGGCGGCATCCGGGTTGAGGGCGGCTATATCACCCCGCCCGAGGCGCCCGGTCTGGGGATCGAGGTGGATGAGGATCTGGCGCGGGCCAACCCCTATCGCGGCACCGGCCTGCATCTCGAGATGCAGGAGGCGACTTGCGATTACACCAATGGCAACAGCTTTGCGGGGGGGGCACCGCACAAGGAGGACTGAGCGGTAGCGGTCACACCGCCCCATCGCCGCGTTGCAGGCGCACCGGAATTTCGCGCGCGAGTTTCAGCAGATAGGCCATATAGGGCTTGTCTGCATCGTCGTCGCGGATTGCGGCATAGAGGCGTTTGGTCTTGCCCGTCGCGGTCAAGGGGCGGGTCACATAATCCGTGCTGGTCTTGACCTCGCGCACCACCCAGTCGGGCAGCACGGCGACACCGCGATTGGAGGCCACCAGAAGCAGGATCACAGCCGTCAGTTCCACCTGCCGGATGCTCTTGGGTTCGACCTTGGCCGGGGTCAGCAATTCGGTGAACACATCGAGCCGCGAGCGGTCGACGGGATAGGTGATGAGCACCTCATCGCGGAAATCCGCCGCCTCGACATAGGGTTTTTGCGCCAGAGGATGCTGGCTTGAGGCGACAAAGACCGGCTCGTAATCAAAGAGCGGCTTGAAGCTTATTCCCGGCAGATCCTCGGGGTCCGACGAGACCACAAGATCGACCTCTTCCTTTTGCAGCGCGGGCAGCGCGTCGAAGGCCAGACCGGGGCGGATATCGACATCGACCTCGCCCCATGTCTTGCGGAACCGCTCCAGCACCGGAAAGAGCCATTCGAAACAGGCGTGACATTCAATGGCAATATGCAGCCGCCCGGCGCTGCCTTCGCGCAGGCCTTCGAATTCCTGCTCCAGCGCCTCGATCTCGGGCAGGATTTTTTCGGCCAGTCGCAGCAGGCGCTGACCGGCGGCCGAGAGGCGCAAGGGCTTGGACCGCCTCACAAAAAGCTCGACGCCCGCCTGATCCTCCAGCCCCTTGATCTGGTGGCTCAGCGCCGATTGGGTGATGTGCAACAGGTCCGCCGCCCGCGCCAGCCCGCCCGCCTGATGAATGGCACGGATGGTTTTCAGATGCCGGAACTCGATGTGCATTATTAGCGAACCTCATTCAAACCATGAATTTAATGAAGTTGTCTCACATTGCTGCACCTGCAACAAGGGGACAACAGCTTTCACTCCTGCACAGGATGACCCCAGATGACAACGCCGCGTATCTCCTTTGAATTCTTCCCGCCCAAGACGCTCGAGGCGTCTTTCCGCCTCTGGGAAACGATCCACACCCTTGCGCCACTCGATCCGCGTTTTGTGTCCGTGACCTATGGCGCGGGCGGCACCACCCGCGAATTGACCCGCGAGGCGGTGGGCACGCTGCACAAGGCCACGGGGCTGAATGTGGCGGCGCATCTGACCTGCGTCGATGCCAGCCGCGCCGAGACGCTGGAAATTGCCGAGCAATTCGCCGCAGCAGGCGTGTCCGAGATTGTCGCCCTGCGCGGCGACCCGCCCAAAGGCGCGAACGGGTTTGTGCCCCACGCGGAAGGTTTCGCCAATAGCTGCGAGCTGATATCGGCGCTGGCGGATACCGGCAAATTCACCATCCGCGTGGGGGCATACCCCGAGAAGCACCCAGAGGCGGTGGATCAAAAGGCCGATATCGACTGGCTCAAGCGCAAGATTGACGCGGGCGCATCGGAGGCGATCACGCAGTTCTTCTTTGAGGCCGAGACCTTCTTTCGCTTTCGCGATGCCTGTGCGGCGGCGGGGATCACTGCGCCGATCATTCCGGGCATCCTGCCGATTGAAAACTGGGTTGGTGCGCGCAAATTCGCGGCCTCTTGTGGCACGCAGGTGCCGGCATGGCTGGACGACGCCTTTGACAAGGCCATCCGCGACAACCGGCATGACCTCTTGGCCACCGCGCTCTGCACGGAACTGTGCAGCGAGTTGCTCGACGGTGGGGTCGAGGATCTGCATTTCTACACGCTCAACCGGCCGGAACTGACGCGCGATGTCTGTCACGCGCTGGGAGTGACACCCAAGGTCCGGCTGCGCGACGTCGCCTGAACGGGTGACGATGCGATAGGACCCCTGTGCAGCCTCTCCGTGCAG